>JAFZRG010000157.1 GCA_017619985.1 Bacillota bacterium
CGGACTTGCACCACAGTCTCGTACAGATCTCGATGCCGGAAGCGCCCTGCGCGCTCATAAAAACAGCAGGTGCGGGGTCTTTCAGCACCATCTCGTTCTTCTCGGCCAGTTCCAGCAGGATATTGCGGGCTTTGTTGTAATCGGAGTCGTAAGAGATATGGAAGGTCTGGTCGACTCTGCGTACGTCCTTTTCGGAATAGTTTACGACGGTCGAACCGGAAGCCGTGCTGTTCGGCATATAGATGGTCCTGTTGTCCATCGTGCGGATCTTAGTATGTACCAGACGGATCTCTTCGATGATGCCGGAGGTGCCGGCTACTTCGACGAAATCGCCGACCTTGAACGGCCGCGTGACCAGCAGGAGCAGACCGCCGGCGAAGTTGGCGACGGCGCCGTTGACCGCCATGCCGACACCTACACCGAGGGAAGCGATGATGGTGGCGATGCCTGCGGTGTTGATGCCCAGATAACTGACCAGTCCCAGGATGACGAGGACCTTCAGGGCGATCCGGGCGGCATAGCCCAGCGCTGACGTGATGGTCTTATCGAGCTTTCCGCTCTTTCCCAAGAGCTTTTCCAGAGAATGACTGATCTTGTTGATGATGCTGAATGCAATCAGCAGAACGACCAGCGCGATGATGATCTTGATGCCTACTTCGGTCGCTGTCGTGGTCAGTGCTTTGATGTCCATATTGATCACTCCTTTGTATCATAAAAGAACGGTAATATCTTTTTTCATTATAGCATAAAACCGTGCTCAGAATTCCCGGAGAGTGCTAAAATAAATGCGTAGTGCCAACGGCAATGATAAGGAGCAAAAATCATGCAAAACGATCTTTCCGCATTGGAAAAAGCGCTGGCAAAGCGCATCGAAGAAATGAAACTGCCCGGCGTTTCAGTCTGCATCCGCGGACCGGAAGGGGTCATCTATGAGAAGGGCTTTGGCAAACGGAGCATCGAACAGGATCTGGACGTGACCCCGGAGACCGTCTTCGGCATCGCGTCCATGAGCAAATCGTTCACGGCCCTGTCCTGCTGCATCCTGGCTGCGGAAGGGAAGATGAGCCTCGAAGACCCGGTCACGAAATATTTCCCGGATCTGCACCTGAAGGGCGTTCCCGACGAACTGGTGACCATACGCCAGCTGGGCCTGCACCGCGCGGGCATCCCGCCCATGGAACCGCTGGAATGGTCCATCGCCATGAACACCCCGGGACGCAAATCCAAGGCGGAGGAACAGCTGAGGAAAGAGAGCCCCAACGAGATGAACACGATCGGACAGATCGTCGACTAGATCTCCGAAGGCCGCTATCAGACCCTGGGCGAGCCGGGCGAATACATGAGCTACAGCAATGAGGGCTATGCCATCCTGTCCTACGTCGTGGATCAGGCGGCCGGCATCCCCCTCGAACAGTTCCTGATGGAACGTATCTTCAAACCGCTGGGCATGACCCGCACCATCCTGGATCAGGACTGCAGCGAACTGAAAGCCATGGTCGGCGACGGCAACGTGACGAGGCTGTTCGAGGAAGATGACGACGGCAAGCTGGTCGAGGACGACAGCTGGTCCGTTCTTCCGCCGTTCCGCGGCTGCGCCTGTATCAAATCCACGGCACCGGATATGGCCAGATATTACCAGATGCTCTCGAACCGCGGCGTGTTCGAAGGGAAGCGCATCGTCCCGGAGGAAGCCATCGACCTGATGTTCGGCCCGGAGTACCCGCTGCGCAGAAAACCGTTCAACGTCATGGGCTTAAAGAAGCGCGAGATCGCGGGCAGAATGGTCTGCGACCACGGCGGCGGACTGCACGGCGTCTCGACGCACGGCGGCATGGTGGAAGGCGGTTACGGAATCGCGGTCCTGAGCAACAAGAGCAGCGAAGACGCGGAACTCGTGCAGTGGATCTGCTACAACTTCGTCCTGGGCCTGCCTCTGGAGCAGGATCTGTACTGGTGCCATCCCAGCGGGAAAGAGTTTTCCGCGCCGGAGATGCTGTACGGGGATTACGTGGGTCACGAGGGGCTGACTGCTCATGCCCTGGTCTATCCGAAGGACGGACAACTGATGCTCCGCGCCTATGACGAAGAGCGCCTGCTGGAATACTGCGAAGGCACGGTCTTCGCGGCGATCGACCCGAAGACGGGTAAGCGCACGGACACGTACCGCTTCTTCATCCATGACGGCCACGCGTGGGCGGTCAAGGCCGGAAGCCGCATCTTCCGCCGCGCATAAAGTGCGCGCACAATCTTGAATACAAGTGCAAAAAAGAGTAAAATTATTGTATATTTGCGGACCCGGAATATATGGAAAGAAGCATACAGGCGCTCGATAAGGCGCTGCAGAAAAGAATAGAAGAGAAGGGCTGTACCGGCGTCGCGGTCTGCATCCGCGGGCCGGAAGGCGTGCTGTTCGAAAAAGGGTACGGAAAGAGGAGCGTAAAGGACGATCTGCCGGTGCTGCCGGATACGGTGTTCGGCATCGCGTCCTTAAGCAAATCCTTCACGGCGCTGGCCCTGTGCATCCTGCACGCGGAAGGAAAGATCGATCTCGACGATCCTGCCGTGAAGTATCTGCCGGATCTGCACATCCCTGGCATCCCGGACGAGCTCGTGACCCTGCGCCAGCTGGCGCTGCACCGGGCGGGCATCCCGTTCAACGAGTGCCTGGACTGGTCCATCGCCATGAACACGCCGGGAGAGTACTATCAGAACGACGAGTACCTGCGCAGGACGGCTCCGAACCGCATGGATACGATCGGGGACATCATCGCGTACATCGCCGAAGGCGCCTACGAAACGCTGGGCGAACCCGGCGAATACATGAGCTACTGCAACGAAGCGTTCGCACTTCTTTCGTCCGTCGCGGATCAGATGTGCGGCAAGCCTCTGGAGGACTATCTGGAGGAGCGCATCTTCGCGCCTCTGGGCATGACCCGCACAGCGCTGGATCTCGACGGCAGCTGCATCGAAGCGCTCGTCACGGACGGCAATATCACGAACTTCTTCTCCGACTGGCCGGACGGCAAGCACGAGGACCATCAGTGGACGATCTGCCCGCCGTACAAAGGCTGCGCGAACATGAAGTCCACTGCAGAGGATCTGGCAAAGTATTACCAGATGCTTTCGAACGGCGGTGTCTTCGAAGGAAAGCGCGTCGTGCCGGCGGAGGCAGTCGATCAGCTGGTCGGCCCGCGCTATCCTCTCCGGAAAAAACCGTTCTACGCGATGGGCATCCGCAAGCACAGCATCGCAGGGCATTTGGTCTGCGACCACGGCGGAGAACTCCACGGTGTCGCGGCGTTCGGCGGCTTCGTCGAAGGCGGTTACAGCTCCGCCATCCTGTGCAACGAGACCGAGTGGGACATGGAGGACGTGCAGAACATCTGCTACGCCTGGATCCTGGGGCTGCCCCTGGAAGAAGATCTCTTCTGGACGAGACCCTGCGGCAGAGCCTTCTCCCGTCCGGACATGCTCCGCGGCGATTACGTGGGTCACATGGGAGAACCCGTGCACATCCGCGTCTTCGAAAAGGACGGACAGCTGAAAGCGGATCTCGCCGGCGAACCCTGCCGGCTCGAATACTGCGAAGCCACGGTCTTCGCGGCGGTCAGCGAAAACAGCGGAAACAGGGTCACCTTCCTCCGCTTCTTCATACAGAACGGCCATGCGTGGGCCGTCAAGAACGGAAGCCTGCTCTTCCGCCGCGCATAGAAAGGGGGCATTCCTATTACTAAGTATATCGTGAAAAAACTGGGTATCGGTCTCATCCTGGTGGTCGCGGTCACGCTGCTGGTGTTTTCCCTGCTCTACATGATGCCGGGCAACCCCATCGACATCATGACTGACCGCAAGGTCTCCGCCGAGAAACGCGCCGAGATGGTGCACCAGTACGGTTTCGACCAGCCCCTGCACGTGCAGTATGTCCGGTGGATGAAGAAGATCATCCTCGACCGGGACTTCGGCCAGTCGGTGCGGTATAAAGTGCCGGTCTGGAACCTCATGAAAGACCGCATCCCGAGGAGCGTCAAGCTCTGCGGATGGTCGCTCCTGATAGAAATGCTGCTGGCTCTGCCGTTAGGCCTGCTGGCGGCGATCAAGAAAGACTCGTTCTACGACCGGTTCTCGGTCAACTTCACGCTGATGCTCACGTCCATGCCGAGCTTCTGGCTGGGTGCGCTGCTCATCCTGATCTTCGCGGTGGGCCTGAAATGGTTCCCGATCTCAGGCTTCGAGAGCGCGAGGAACTACGTGCTGCCGGTCATCGCCCTCACGGCCGGATCCCTCGCGGGCACGCTGCGTCTGACCCGCGCGGAAGTGCTGGAAGTGCTGAACGAGAAATACGTCACGACGGCTCTGGCAAAGGGCCTTCCCTATGAAAAGGTCATGTTCAAGCACGTGCTGCGGAACGCGCTGATCATGGTCACGGTCTCCGTGTTCATGTCGCTGCCCTGGCTCATCTCCGGCGCCGTGGTCACCGAAAAGATCTTCGGCATCCCCGGCATGGGCAACCTGCTGCTGAACTCCATCGTCGTGCAGGACTTCCCGGTCGTACAGGCCGTGCTGCTCCTCATCGCGATCCTGACCGTCATCTGCAATCTTCTGAGCGATATCGTGATCGCGATCCTGGATCCGCGCATCCGCATCGCCATCGGGGGAGGTGACAAGTGATGAGCAGCAAATCGAGAGAAACGCTCCACGCGTGCCTGCACAACGTCAACTTCATGATCGGCTTCATCATGCTGCTGTCGGTCATCCTGATCGCGATCTTCGCGGACAAACTGGCGCCTTTCGGCTACACCGACCAGCTGGTCGGACCGCAGTTCGAATCTCCGAGCGCAGCCCACTGGTTCGGCACCGACGAACTGGGCAGAGACGTGCTGTCGCGCGTCATCTACGGCACCCGCATCACGCTGAAAGTCGCGGCTCTCGGCGCGTCCCTGGAGCTGATCATCGGCGTGGTCGTCGGTCTGTCCTGCGGTTATTTCGGAGGCGCCGTCGACCATATCTTCACGTTCCTGACGGACCTCACCTGGTGTATCCCGGGCACGATCCTGGCGCTGGCTGTGGTCACGCTGATCGGCAAATCCCTGACGAACTCCGTCATCGCGATCGCCATGGTTTGCTGGGCTTCATACGCGAGGCCGATACGGGCGAAGACCATGTCGCTGAAGACCATGGCCTTCGTCGAGACTGGCAAAGCCTTCGGCGAATCGAGCGCGGCGCTGATGTTCCGCTATATCCTGCCGAACGTCATCCCGTCGCTGATCGTCATGGTATCCACGACGCTTCCCGGCACGATCCTGTCCACGACGACCCTGTCGTTCCTGGGCATGGGTTCGCAGGCGCCTTCCCCGGACTGGGGCCTCGCGCTGTCCAAGGGCATCGACTACATCGGCAGCGCGCCGTGGCTGTCCATCTTCCCCGGCATCGCGCTCGTGTACACCGTGCTCGGCTTCTCGCTTCTGGGTGAAGGGGTGAGAGACATTCTCGACCCGCACCTGAAATCCCAGTAGGAGGTGACCCATGAGCGAAGAACTGTTAAGGCTCGAACACCTGAGCATCGACTATAAAGTCAAGGGCGGGTATCTGTCCGCGGTCAACGACGTCAACCTGTCCGTCCACCGCGGCGAGATCCTGGCCGTCGTCGGAGAATCCGGCTGCGGCAAATCCACGATCGCCCATTCCATCATGAACCTCCTGCCCGGCGGCAACGAGGAGATCGAAGGAAAGATCATCTTCAAGGGCGACGACCTGCGCACGTACAGCCGCAGGCAGATGGAAGCCATCCGGGGCAAGGACATCGGCATGATCTTCCAGAACCCGCTGGATTCCCTCAACCCCGTATACAAGACCGGCAAGCAGGTGGAGGAAGCCATCCTGCTCGACGGCATAGACCGCGTCCAGGCCTGGAACAAGGTTCTGGATCTGTACAGAGACGTAAAAATGCCCGACGCGGAAGTCCGCGCGAATTCGTTCCCTCACGAGCTGTCCGGCGGCATGCGCCAGAGAGTCATGATCGCCATGATGCTCTCGCGCAACCCCGAGCTGCTGATCGCGGACGAGCCCACGACGGCGCTGGACGTGACGATCGAGGCGCAGATCCTCGAGATCATCAAGGACCTGAAGAAGACATACGACACGGCCATCATGCTGATCACCCACAACTTCGGCCTCGTGGCGGAAGTCGCGGACAAGATCGCGGTCATGTACGCCGGCGAAGTCATCGAATACGGCGACGTATATGAGATCTTCGAAAAACCGCTGCATCCCTACACGACGCTGCTGATGAAGGCGCTGCCGAGAAAGACGAAGCACGAAGGCAGGCTGCAGACCATCGACGGCAATGTGCCGCGCATCCTGGACAAGAAGCCTGGCTGCCGCTTCGCGAACCGCTGCCCGTATGCCATGGAGCGGTGCCAAAGCGAGACGCCCCCAGAGATCTATGTCTCCGAGGAGCATAAGTGCCGCTGCTTCCTGATGGAAGAAGGAAAGGAGGCAGACGCATGAGCGCACCCATGATCGAAATGAAGGACGTGCAGAAATACTTCCGCGTGTCCAAGGGACTGTTCAAGACTTCTGCCGAGCAGGTGAAGGCTGTGGACCACATCACGCTTTCCGTCGAGGAGGGCGAGATCGTCGGCCTGGTCGGCGAATCCGGCTCGGGCAAGACGACGCTGGCCCGCGTGCTGCTGTCCCTGACGAAGATGACCGGCGGAGAAGCTGTCATCGACGGGGTCAACCTCGGTAAAGCCAGCCATAGAGATATGGATAAGCTGCACCGCGAGATCGCGGTCGTGTTCCAGGATCCGGCCTCGAACCTGAACCCCAGGGAGACGGTCGAGAGCTCCATCATGCGGCCCATGATCATCCACGGCGTGCCGAGAAGCAAGGCCAAGGAGAAGGCGAAAGAGGTGCTGGAGATGGTCAAGATGGACCTGAAGTACCTGGACAGTTTTCCCCATCAGCTTTCCGGCGGCCAGCTGCAGCGCATCGCCATCGCGAGAGCCCTGGCGCTGTCCCCGAAGATCATGATCCTGGACGAGCCGACGTCCGCGCTGGACGTGTCGGTGCAGGCCCAGATCCTGAATCTGCTGCTCGATCTGCAGGAGCAGATGCACCTGACATACATCATCATCACTCACGACCTGAACGTCATCAAGTACATCTCGGACAAGATCGCCGTCATGTACCTGGGGCAGCTGGTGGAATTCGGCCCGGCGGACGTGGTGGGCAATCATCCGTCCCATCCGTACACGAAGGGCCTGATGGACGCCGCTCCCATCCTCGATCCGCGCGACCGCGGCAAGGAGAAGGAGATCATGAAGGGCGACCCCGGCAGCCTGATCGACCTCAAGTCCGGATGCAGGTTCTACGCGAGATGCCGCTACGCTACCGACGAGTGCAAGGATAAGGACCCGGATAACGTGATCCTTGCGCCCGGTCATCAGGTGGCCTGCGTGCACCCGCTGAACATAGAATAGGCTACGTTTGTTTTTACGAACAATAGGAGGTAAAACATGAAAAAGCTTATCGCATTACTGCTTGCGTTCGCTATGGTCTTCGCCATGGCTGCATGCGGCAGCGACAGCGGTTCGAGCGGCGGCGGAGAAGCTTCCGGCGACGTCAAAAAGCTCGTGATCGCTGACGACGAATGGTACGGCACCGACCCGTATCAGCAGGATACCTGGTCTACGGTCCAGACCCTGATCAACGAACCGATCTTCTCGATCGATCCGGAGACCGGCGCCCTGAACGACTCCATCGCGACCGGCCTGGAAGTTTCCGAAGACGGCCTGACCATGACCTTCACCGTTCCCGAAGGCAAGTACTATGCTTCCGGCGAACAGGTCGAACCCGAGGATATCAAGGCCTCCCTGGAGTATGGTCAGCAGATCTCTCCGTATGCCGAAGGCTGGGAGAACATCGAATCCATCGACGTGGACGAAGCGACCAGAAAGGTCACGTTCCACCTGAGCAGATTCAGCTCCGACCTGCTGTACTACCTGGGTGAGTGCTTCATCGGCTGCATCGACAAGGATCAGCTCGACACCATGACCGAGGACGAACTCATGTGGGGCGCGCAGTGCTATGCACCGTTCTATGTGGATTCCTATGAACCGGGCTCCTTCGTCGTGCTGAAGAAGAACGAAGGCTTCAAGTCCGACAATCCGTACGTCACCAACAAGGGTCCCGTGGACATCGACGAGATCTATGTCAAGTTCAACACCGACGACTTCACCGTCATCGAAGAGATGAAGTCCGGCGCCTGCGATTACTGGAACGCTCCGACTCCCGACGCGCGTCAGCAGCTGGCCAACAGCTCCAACGTGGTCATCGCCGAGAAGAGCTATCCGGTCACCGACTTCATGGAGATCAACACCGACGAAGGCATCTTCGCCGATCAGAGACTCCGTGAGGCGCTGTGCCTGCTGCTCGACAGAGAAAAGTACTGCGAGATGACCAACGGCGCGGCAGTTCCTGCCTACTCCATGATCTACGACACCATGCTGTACTTCTCTCAGGCCGCCAAGGACGACTTCATGGCAAACTACGCCAACAACGAGACCAGAGCTCTGGAACTGCTGGCAGAAGCCGGCTGGGCTGACACCGACGGCGACGGCATCCTGGACAAGGACGGCCAGAAGTTCGAATTCGGCATGTATGCTTCCACCGACTCCACCAGACAGGCCATCGTTCAGGCCATGCAGGAGCACCTCAAGGGCTACGGCATGATCATGAACTCCGAAGCCATCGACTGGAACTACGTCCATGAGTATCTGGAAGCCGACGAGTACGACACCGGTATCCACTCCCTCGAATGGATGGAACCGATCCTCATCCTGAACTGCATGTATGACGACCCCGAATATATCAACGGCGGCGATAACGACTATCAGTGGTTCTATGAGGAAGTCACGAAGTGCGCGTCCGAACCCGACGACGAAGTCCGTTCCGACATGCTCGGTGCTCTGGAGATGAAGAACCATCCCGAATGGAACTGCATCCCCATCTACTCCGACATCAGCTATGTCTGCTTCAGCAGCAGAGTCAAGGGCATCAACATCCTGCCCAACGGCTTCATTTACTGGAACGATCTGAGCCTGTAAAAAGAGTCTTCGGACCGGCAAAACCCGCTCGGCACCACTCGTCGCTTCGCTCCTGCGTTAGCGACTGCCTCGCTTGGTTTTCCCGGCTCCTCAGCCTCTGTTATATAGGCCCAAAGAGGACTACAGCAAAGGGGCTGCTCGTGTGAGCAGTCCCTTTTTGTAAAAAAGGAGAGAGACAGTGGACGATAAGAAAATGACCCGCGCAGAGAGCGCCTTTGCCACAGGCCTGCAGACTGAGATGAAGTTCGGCGGATGCGGGCAGTGCGTGCTGTACAGCCTGATCAAAAACGGGCTCGACGTTTCCAAGGACGTTTTCCGGTCTGCCAGCGGTCTGGCCGCAGGGGTCGGCCGGCAGGGCGAGACCTGCGGCGCGGTCACGGGAGCGATCCTCGCGATCAGCGCTCTGAACGGCAGAGAATTCGACAAACTTGCGGAAACGGCGGCCCGCAACAAGACGTTTGCGCTCTGCTACCGCTTTATCGATAAGTTCAAGGCGGAATATGGCTCCATCCAGTGCAGGGATATCCAGAAAAAACTGTACGGAAAGAGCTACGATATGACGAAATTCGAAGATTTCCAGGCTTTCCTGGCGGACGGCGGACACGAACCGCAGGGCTGCCCCGCGGTGGTCGGCAACGCTGCGAAATGGGCGATCGAGGCCCTGGAAGAGGATGCCGCTGATCCTCAGGACGAGTACGCCATGTTCCGGTAACGATGCAGAAATTGATACAGAAAACGGTATTTCCCGGGACGCGGGAATATGAAGAAATAAAGACGCTTTACAACGCGGCTTTTCACGAGATCGACGATCTGGATCTTATGATGCAGGAGGCCGGTCCCGAAAAAGCAGCGCTGTACGGCTATTATGACGGAGAGGATCTGGCTGCGTTCTCCTTTGTCCTGCTGCCGGGTCACTATTGCTATGTCCTGTACAGCGCGCTGGCGGAAGGCCTGCGGCACAGGGGCGTGATCCGGGAGGTCATCGCGTGCCTTCGGGCAACTTATCCGGACCGGCCGTTCATTTTCGACATCGAGACGCCGGACGACGCCGCGCCGGACCGCGTGGAGCGGCAGTACCGCTACGAGATGTTTACGCATCTGGGCTTTTCCGATACCGGCTATGGCATGTACGACGCCAGCGGCACGTATACCATCTTCTCCGAAGCGCCTTTCGACGAGCAGGCGTTCCGCGAGAGCTGGGACATCCTGCCGGAGGAATTCGGAGGAACGAAGATCATCGCGCTTTGACATGGACAGCGCGGCAGGGTAAACTTTAAGGGAAGATATCTGCCGCGATGAAAGGGAGAACTGCCATGAAGATCGATACGAGAAACAAAGAACTGACCTATCCTTCCCTGACGATACATCTGCCGCACCTGCGGAACAACGTCCACGTGATCCGCGAGCTCTGCGAGAGCCGCGGCATTCAGATCACGGCCATCACGAAAGTCTTCGAAGGTGACCCGATGATCGCCAGAGTGCTCGTGGAAGAGGGCATGACGATGCTCGGAGACTCCCGCGTGGACAATCTGGAGCACATGGCAGACATCAAAGCCGAAAAGTGGCTTATCCGTCCGCCTATGCTCAGCGAGGTCGCGCGCCTCGTGAAATACGGAGACGCGTCCCTGAATTCCGAGCTTGCCGTGATCGAGGCGATCGCGGCGGAGTGCGAAAAGCAGGGCAGAAGGCACAAGATCATCCTGATGGCGGACCTTGGCGATATCCGCGAAGGCTTCGTGGACTACGACGAAATGGTCGAAGTGGCGAAGAAAGTCGCCGCGATGCCGCAGGTAGAACTGTACGGCATCGGCGTCAACCTGACGTGCTTCTCCTTCGTGCAGTATGACACGGAGAAGCTGACGGAACTGGTGCAGCTGAAAAAGCGCGTGGAAGAAGCGACCGGCGTCAAGCTGCAGGTCGTCAGCGGCGGCAATTCCGCGACGCTCGACCTGATGCTGCGCGGCGGCATCCCGGAAGGGGTCAACAATCTGCGCCTCGGCGAATCGGTGCTCATCGGCAAGGAACGCACGCATTATTCCTACCTGCCGGGCACGTACCGCGACGTGTTCACGCTCCACGCGGAGATCGTGGAACTGAAAGAAAAGCCGTCCCTGCCCTGGGGCGGTATCGGCGTGAATTCCTACGGCGTCAAACCCACGTTCGTTGACCGCGGCCCGAAGCGGATGAAAGCGATCTGCGCGCTCGGCCGTCAGGATTTCGACCCGGACATCGCGACGCCCTGCGATCCCGGGATCATCCTCCTCGGTGCCAGCTCCGACCACCTGATGCTCGACGTCACGGATTCCGAAAAGACCTACAAGGTCGGCGACTGCATCGATCTGGAACTGGGGTACTTCGCCATGCTGCGGGCCTTTACGTCCGAATATGTCCGCAAGGAATATCTTGTGGAAGAATAGAACAGTCTTCCATTCCGGCCGCAAGGCCGGGCTTTTTTGATCTCTTCACTGTCACCTTTTTGCCGTTTAAATCGTTTTATTAATAAAGGGGTCAGAAAGGTGGCGGATTCGTTGGATGGAAAAATGTGGATGTCTCCGGGGGGGGTATGCGCGATGCATTGCCCGCGGGCTGCGACCCATAGTATAATAGGCCCGGAGGCTGACTATATGCTTGCAGCGTTATTATTACTGCTCAAGACGGATGAAGAGAAGGAGCAATTCGCGCAGTTTTACCGGCAGTACGAAAACCTGATGTTTCAAACGGCACGTCAGATCCTGGATAGCCAGCAGGATTGTGAAGATGTGGTCCAGTCTTCGTGCGTCTATCTCATCGACCATTTCGATAAATACGCTTCTTATAAACCCAGGCAGGTTGCTGCTTATCTGACGTTATGGATCCGCAACCGCGCAAAGGATCTGCGTGACCGCAAGCAATGGAAAACCTACGGAATTATGGAAGATATTGCGGACACGGCAGAGGGTATGGATCCGGGTGAACCGGAATCACCGTTGGAAAGCGCGCTGGAGAAGTTGCCCGAGCGCTACAGGGATGCATTGATCCTTCGGTACTACAACGGACTTTCCATTAAAGAATTGGCGGCTTACATGACGATATCCGAGTCCACCGCCCGGAAACTTCTGCAACGCTCCCGAGATTCCCTGGAGAAAATCCTGACAGAGGAAGGCGGTGGCAACGCATGAACTGCAGAGAGGAACTTTTGGGTTATTCGTTCAGCGCAGAAGAACTGTATGCCGTCTGTGACCACTATGTCGCTGGAATGCTCGCTTCGATCGAGGCCGTGCCATTGGATTTTGAGCCATCTGCCGCTCACCGGAATGCGATTCAGCGACTCATCGACGGATCGCTGCGAAAAGGGAAACGCCATGCTTTGTATCGACGCGTCGCAGCGATTGCAGCTGCCGCTATCATACTCTTCGGTACGGTAATGGTCACGAACGTACATGCCCGCGAGGCTGTTGTACGTTGGATGCGGCTGATATTTCCAGACTATGTTCTGTATCGGTTCTTCGGTGAACCGGACGATGACATTTCTCGATATACTATAGGCTGGATTCCGGACGGGTTAGAACTGGTAGATTATTATGAGTCACCGACGCTTCGCGTTTTTCATTATCAGTCGGACGAAGAAGGCTTTACAATTTCTTTTACCTCAATCGAAGATGGTGTAATCATTGAGATTGGGGATACGGAATATCTATCTCAAGAAGTGTTTGTGAATGGTTTAAAAGCCGATCTCTATATCGATATCTATGACCAATCTAAGAATTTGGTTTGGGTTACACAAAACGGCAGTACAGAAATAGATATTGAGGGGACGATTTCTACGGACCTGATGTTTCAAATTGCTGAGTCGATCAATCCTCAATAAATTCCTCAAAATTATTTAACTTTTGCTTTATATACTGTCACATTTTCACCCCCTGAATCGTTTAATTAATAGAACGACAGAAAGGGGGTGTTTATATGCGTAGAATAGTTTCAGTCTTTCTCGCCATTCTTCTTTTAGGTACATCGCTATCTTTTGCGGCAACACAGGCCGTAAAGAAGTCTTTGGCATTGACCTTTTCCGGGTCGAAAGCAAATTGTGAAATGACAGTTGAGAAAGATGGGGCATACATCACAGCAAAGATGGAATTGTGGCAAGGAACGACAAAACTGCATGAATGGACTGACGCAGGATCAGATTCTGTTACAATCTCTGGGAATCACAATTGCGTCAGCGGGAGTTCCTATGAATTGCGAGGCAGTGGAACGATTAATGGGGTATCATTTAATATTACTCCAGTCATGAGGACGTGTCCTTAAGCTTGAAAAATGGTGGCCATCAATGGATGAAAAGAACGAGATCCTGTTATAATTGATGCTTCGCAGCTCACCGTATGATTATTAATCTTTTTGTGAATCACTTTGGCTATAAACGTTGACCAGAGAGTGAGTCACGTTGTCAGAAACAATATGAAATCAAAAAGTATAAGGAAATAGAGAAAATGAAGAAAGTATTTATATATGTTCTTGCAGTGTTGATTGTATTAAGCAATAATTTGCCGTGTTATGCATATTCTGATGACAATTCTGCTCAGAAAAGCTACTGGGATTATTTGCTTGATGAAGACGAAATCTCTTTTTTAACAATGCGTGATGGACAAAAAGCTTTATCCGATTATTTTCAGAAATATAACATGGATATGCTTATCGGTACGAAAGAGTATTATGATTATATTGTGGATCAAACTTTAACACATGATGATAAAAACCTTCTATCTAATGATAATTATAGGGTCATAAATGCTTATATGCTTCAGTATAAGTTGTATAGTGACAATTGTTTTGAAAACAATACTCAAGAAAAGTTTTACGACAATGAATCCTTTTTAGATACTACTATTAATGAGATCAGGCATCGAAATTACATTCTATTGAATAGTATGTACAAAGAAAATGCAAACAAGAGCATGGCATCGTATAGCGCTTCAAACGCAGTAGCCTATGCAGTCCAATGGGGTGGAAACGAGGCGGATCCGAGCAATGGTATTTTGGCTAATCATAAACATAATCCTGCATATCCTCAGTACTCTGGAGATTGTACAAACTTTGTGTCACAATGCTTATATGCAGGGGGGATTCCATTTGTAGGGAACCCGTCTTCGCTCGGAATTGGTGTTCATACATCTACAACAAATTGGTATTGTTCAAAAATAACCGAATGGCATGGAAACACCCCAGTTCAAGGTTTTTCCTTAACGACTTCATGGAATAGAGTTCAGGATTTTTATACTTACATGCATTCAGTTGCAAATAGTATTATACATTATTCGTCAAGGAATACTTTTATAAGTATGTGCGCCCCTGGTGATGTTGCGCAATTGGTAGATTCTGATACTGGAACAGTTCATCATTCTATTATTATCACATCGAAATCCGGCTACAATGTGACTTATTGCTCTCACTCCCACTATAGAACAAATGAACCACTTACTACCGTAACGGATACTTTGTTCTTATTTGATTTTACATGAAAAAACATAAAAAAAAGATCCGAACCATATCTTTATTGTGCTTGGTGTTAACAATTATTACAGTGCCTTGTCTTTTGTGGTTTGTTCCTTTTTGTCCCGAAAATGCAATAAGACTATATCTATTAAAAGACATGAAGCCACTTGCTGCGTTTCTCATACATGTCAAACCTATGAACAACTCTTGTGATCATGAAGAATTGTATTACGTCACAACAGGTGACTATTTGCCACAATTAAGTGTGACACATCACGAAATGAGATATTGGATCATTAGAAGAGGTGAATTTGGCTATTCTGCTGAATGGGATTCTGGCCCAGGTAATTAAAGTGGAAAAGCTATTAATATTGAACCGGATTGGACCATTTCTGGAAGGCAGAAGGCCAGCCTAACATATCGATTGAATAATGGATCTTGGATGGCAGGATCAACAATAACACAAAACATGAAGTGGTCAATTGCTCTTGGAAGTAGTTCTTCTTCAACGTTTGATCTGGCACTGCCAGGTGGTAACTATGGGAACTTTTTGATATACTTCAGTTAATCAATATATCGAGGCATACAGTTATCCTTTACAAAGTGTCTTGTAATACTGTTATATCCATGATAAGGCCTTTATTAACCAAAACCATATTATTGATTGCCGTTGTAATAATGATTTTAAATTGCGTTTGTGCACGATACGAAGTCTGATATGGAAAATGGCCTTCTGCCTGACCAACTTTATGCGAAATGGGAAATTCCTGCAGATACGATGGAGGTGGCGTTGACTTTGTTAGAGGATATGGCAAACGACCTGGAGGGGCATTATTATTACGGACCAGAGGGATTGTATATTGTGGATTTTGGAGAATTAAAACAACTTTATAGCTACCCGGTTCTTCAACTGTGTTTTTATCGCGCAGGAGCACTTTCCTCTGGACCTGTGTTATTAACGTATGATCCTATGGCACCGGTCTATTCGGCTGATGGTAGTCTTGCGGGAGATCGTATTGTGGAGATAAGAGAAACTGAGGCTGTTGTCTGGCTGGATAACGCATCACTATATGATTTGCAGATTGACTCCATGAATACAGTGGATGGGATGATCTCGTTTGAGCATAAGGTTAAGTCTGAAAACGGATACAACAGTTATTTCTATTGGGTTCTTGATGATGGCGTTCTTTGCAGTGACTATCAAGCAGCCGCACCTAAAGAGGATCCAGATTATTCTTTCTTTCATCCAACAGCATACAAAGAGAAGCATATACAGGAAGAGATTGAACGTTTGGATGCGTTGGGAATTGGTTTAAGAGGGAAGTGATTGCATTTAGCGTGAACCGAAAAACAACTCCCCTGCAGTACCCTGCAGGGGTTTTCTTTTGCATTCTCTTCTTCCGGGTCATATAATAAAAAGAGTGGACTTGTGTGTTCACGAAGCGGAAAGGAGCAAAAAATGAAGAAGCACGAACTGGTTTACGACACCTGCGTGCAGCTGCTGGAGACCGAACTGGTCCCGGCGATGGGCTGTACGGAGCCGATCGCGGTAGCGTACTGCGCGGCAAAGGCAAAGGAACTTCTGGGCGAGACGCCCGAAATCGTTGACGTCAAGGTCAGCGGCAACATCATCAAGAACGTGAAGAGCGTTGTCGTTCCCAATACCGACGGCATGGCCGGTATGGAAGTGGCAGCGGCTGCCGGCATCGCTTTCGGCAAGCCGGAAAAGGAACTGGAGTGCATCGCGCAGGCAACTCCGGAAGACAAAGAAAATATGCGCAGGCTTCTGAAAGAAGCGGAGTTCACCGTATCGCCGACGTACGGCACGGAGATACTCGAGATCATCATCACACTGAAAGCAAACGGACACTCGTCCCTGGCAAGGATCATCAAGCGCCACGCCAACATCGTCCGACTTGAAAAGGACGGCGAGGTGCTCTACGACAAGACGGACGACGCCGAAGACGGCGCAGCCAAAGGCCCGGACAAGAGTCTGCTGACGATAAAAGGAAGTTATGAATTCGCGAAGACTTGCGATCTGGCCGATGTGGAAGGCCCGATCCGCAGGCAGATCGCCTGCAACAGCGCCATCTCCAAGGCCGGTCTGACCGAGGACTGGGGCGCGAACGTGGGCAAGTCCATCCTGGAGTTCAAGGGCGATTCTCTGAGAAACCGCGCTATCGCCGCGGCTGCTGCCGGATCCGACGCCCGCATGGGCGGCTGCGAACTGCCGGTGGTCATCGTGTCCGGTTCGGGCAACCAGGGGATCACGGCATCCATGCCGGTCATCACCTATGCGAAGGAACTGGGCAAGAGCGAAGAGGAACTGATCCGCGCCATCGTCTTCTCCGACCTGGTAGCGCTTCAGGAAAAAGCCGGTGTCGGCGCGCTGTCCGCGTTCTGCGGCGCCATGTGCGCAGCGTCCGGTGCAGGCGCGGGCATCGCGTTCCTGCAGGGTGCGTCCGAAGAGGACATCGAAAAGGTGATCATCACGTCGCTCGGACAGATCTCCGGCATGCTCTGTGACGGCGCCAAGGCGTCGTGCGCGACGAAGATCGCGGCGGCCGTGGACTGCAGCATCTTCGCCTGGGAGATGCTCGGCAAAGGCCGCCGTCTGAAGGGCGGTGACGGCATCCTCAGCGACGACGTGGAGAAGTGCATCGCTGACGTCGGCAGGGTAGCCCGCGTGGGCATGGCCGAGACCGACCACGTCGTGCAGGCCATCATGACGGAATAACAGCAAACTTCGGAGGAGACCCCTGAGGTCCATGGATCAGAACGAAACAGAGAAACAAACGATAGAAATACAGCCTGAACCGGGCCGGAGACCGCGCAGAGGGATCGCAGCGATCGCGATCCTCTGCGTCGTCCTCCTGGCCGGTTTTGGCGTGTTCACTTCCCGCCTGGGCCAGGTGCCGTCTGACGGAAACGGTCACATCAGTTCCAGAGTTCTGAGCGAGAAGCAGTGGAGCCGGATCTTTACGGAGAACGGTGAGCACCGGATCACGCATGTGTATGATTTCGCTTCAACGTACGGGAGATTGTCTTTTGTCGTCCGTGAATATCAATCGGGAAAAATGCGGGCCGATACTTTTGTTGGCGCTGTGGACTGGGATGAAGATTCGGAATACCGGGAAGGATCGATCTCTCTCGTGCTGAAACCGAGCACAGGCACTCTGAAGATCGAAGTACACGACGGGACGGACGATTCGACGATCTGTACGTTTTCCGCGGATGCCTATCCGCTTCTGGAGGATATGGTGCTGGTCTTCTACAGACAGCTGGATTCCAGTGCGATCGAAGACGGGAGGGAGATCCTGCTGCTCGATTATGCCTGGGATGAGTTCGGGACGTACGGGACTGCACAGTCTGACGAAGATCTGAAGAATATGGAGCATTATGTGAAGGTGTTCTGCACGTTCGATGCGATCGACGACGGTTCCGTCACCTGATGCTGCCGGACATCACACAGTGAGGCATTTTATGGATCTGCAGTTTGACCCTTTGAATCAGAGATATCCTTCCATCCGTTATCCTCTCTATGCGAGAGGGGGCATGGTGAACTGTTCCAGCCCGCAGGCGTCCGCCGCGGGCCTGGAGGCGCTCCGGAAAGGCGGAAACGCCATGGACGCGGCGGTGGCGGCCGCCGCGGCGCTCACCGTGGTGAAGCCTACGTCCAACGGCCTCGGATCCGACGCGTTCGCGCTCATCTGGTCCGAAAAGGAACAGAAGCTGTTCGGCCTGAATTCCAGTGGCCGCGCGCCCATGCTCGCGACGATCGAAGCCGTTCTGGCGAGCGGGAAAGCGAAAGGGGGGAAGATGCCCCGGGACGGCTGGATCCCGGTCACCGTTCCCGGCGCGCCGAAAGCCTGGTCGGAGGTCGTGAGACGCTTCGGCAGGCTGACCCTCGCGGAAGACCTCGCTCCCGCGGTCCGCTATGCGCGGGACGGCTATCCCTGTCCCGCGAACCTCTCTGCCATGTGGAAAGACAGTTTCCGCGTGTACGAGCCTTACGCGGATGATCCCGCCTTCGCGGCCTGGTTTGAGACGTTTGCCCCTTCGGGACGGACTCCCCGGGTAGGAGAGATGGTCGTCTTGGCGGATCACGCGGACACGCTGGAAGAGATCGGCGCAACGGATGCGGAGAGCTTCTACAGCGGCGAACTGGCAAAAAGGATCGACGCGGAGAGCCGCAGGTTCGGCGGTTATCTGCGTTACGAGGATATGGCAGCTCACCGGGCGGACTGGGTCGAGCCCATCTCCGTAAATTACAGGGGTTACGACGTCTGCGAGATCCCGCCTAACGGCCAGGGCATCGTCTGCCTCATGGCCCTGAATATCCTGAAAGAGTTCGCGTTTACGGACCGGGACGGCCTGCAGACGGTGCACCGCCAACTCGAAGCCATGAAGATGGCGTTTGCGGATGCGTTCCGCTATGTGACGGATGCTGCGCAGATGGAGATCGATCATCACGATCTGCTGCAGCCGTCCTACGGTGCGATGCGCGCAGCGGAGATGACGGACAGAGCGAAGGTCTGGACGCACAGGCTGCCGCCGAAGAGCGGCACGGTCTATCTGGCCACTGCGGACGGGGAGGGCAACATGGTGTCCTTCATCCAGTCCAACTACAACGGGTTCGGTTCCGGCATCGTCATCCCCGGCACGGGCATCGCCCTGCAGAACCGTGGCGCGGACTTTTCGCTGGACCCGGCAGCCGCCAACTGCCTCAAGCCGGGCAAGCGCAGCTATCATACGATCATACCGGGCTTTCTGATGAAAGACGGAAAGCCTGTCGGCCCCTTCGGGGTCATGGGAGCCTACATGCAGCCTCAGGGTCACGTGCAGGTCGTGATGAACGCCGTCGATTTCCATCTGGATCCCCAGCAGTGTCTGAACGCCCCGCGCTGGCAATGGCTGCGGGACGGCCGCGTGATCCTGGAACCCGGATTCGGCGAGCCGCTTGCGGCACAACTGCGCGCCGCCGGACACGACGTGACGCTTGAACCGAACTACAATCTGTTCGGCCGGGGACAGATGATCGTCCGGCTGGACAATGGCGTGCTCTGCGGCGGCACGGAGCCCCGCTGCGACAGCAATATCGCGTGCTTCTGAACGTTTTCCGGACGGAACTGTATTCCCTGCAGTTCCGTCCTTTTTTATTTGACTTTACACTTTTCAAGTCTTACTATTTTAAGTAGGAGCAAAGGCTCCTTTTCGGCCTGCTCCGAATGCACATTTATCTATGGTACCTTTCTGGAGGGAACAATAAAAATGAATATCGAAGCTGCTCTGGCAGATATGGGCATCGTTAACGCGAAAGCCGTTTACCGCAATCTGACGCCCGCCCAACTTACTGAACATGCGCTGAGAAGAGGAGAAGGAACGCTCAGCAACACCGGCGCCCTGGTGGTCAAAACGGGCAAGTATACCGGCCGTTCCGCCAAGGATAAGTTCATCGTCGACAGCGAAGGCGTACACGATGAGATCGCCTGGGGAAGTGTGAACATGCCCATCTCCCAGGAGAAGGCCGATGCGATCTGCAGCAAGGTGATCGCGTACCTGCAGAACAAAGACGTGTTCGTGTTCGACGGCTTCGCCGGCGCGGACCCGAAGCATCAGAAAGCGTTCCGGGTCATCACCGAACTGGCCAGCGAGAACATGTTCATCCACCAGCTGCTCAGACGGCCTTCCGCCGAACAGCTCGAGAACTTCCGCGAGGATTTCGTGATCATCGCGGCGCCCGGCTTCAAGTGCGTGCCCGAGATCGACGGCACCCGTTCCGAAGCCGCCATCCTCGTGGATTACGAGAAGAAGAGGGTCGTGATCGCAGGCAGCCAGTATGCCGGCGAGATCAAGAAGTCCGTCTTCTCCGTCATGAACTACCTGATGCCGAAAGAAGGCGTCTTCCCGATGCACTGCTCCGCCAATATCGGCAAGGATGGAGACTCTGCCGTATTCTTCGGCTTGTCCGGCACCGGTAAGACCACGCTGTCCGCCGACCCGAACCGCAAGCTGATCGGCGACGACGAGCACGGCTGGTCTGAAGACTCCGTCTTCAACTTC
>JAFZRG010000158.1 GCA_017619985.1 Bacillota bacterium
CCTCTTCTGCGCCATGAGGCTTTCCGTTTCCCCGCGGAACGAAAGACGGTCCAGCAGCAGGCCCGCGCTCCTCATGCAGACGGCCTCCAGGTCTCCGCCGCACAGGCGGCAGATGCTGTAGGAGGAAGCGAACTGCGCGATCTCCGGGACCCCGCTGCGCTTTCCGAGATCGGACAGCAGCTGGGCAGCGTCCCCGTGCACGCTCCGGTACGTTTCGACGATGGACCGCAGTTCCCTGGTGATATCCGCCTCCGGTCCGTAAGAGGCTTCCGACTGCGAAGCCGCGTCTGCCAAAGCGGCCGGCATGGACCTGCCTGCAGCGACAGAGGCTGACAGCGAATACAGCGCGTCGCGGAACCCCTCCTGCAGCGCGTTTCTCCTCCGCCGGATCCGCCAGGCGATATAAAAGCGTTCGCAGGGCTTGGAAAGGCACGCACAGGCGGCGCCCATCACGATGCTGCGGTAGAACAGGATGCCCAGAAGCGCAAGCATCGGGCAAACGGTCATATAATAGCGCAGTCTCTCCTGTTTTCCTGCCGTATAGCGATCGTAATCCGTCATGGCTCCGCCCTTTCCCCATCTTCTTCCGCCATTCCCCGCAGCTGCAGTTTACCTGTCGAACGCAGCCTGTTTCCCGTGGAGACCAGCCCCTGCTGCGGGTCATAGACGAACAGCGGATTGAGCAGGATCTCCCCGTCCCGCATGCCGGCGGATTCGCAGATCTCCACGACCCGCCGGTGGCCGTCCGGCGTTCTGGCCAAATGCACGTAAACATCGATCGCTTCCGCGATCTGCGCCTTGACGGAAGCCGCCGGAAACCCCGAAGACGTGATGTGGAGCGTTTCGAGTCTTCCGATCATGCCCCGCACCGAATTCGCGTGACCCGTGGAGAGCGACCCGTCGTGCCCCGTGCTCATCGCGGCCAGCATATCCACGACTTCCTCGCCGCGGACTTCGCCGACAATGACGCGGTCGGGCCTCTGGCGGAGGCTGGTACGGATCAGGTCGCGGATGGCGATGGCGCCTTTGCCCTGGGCATTGGCGCTGCGCGCCTCCATGCGCACGAGATTCGGAATGCCGCGGATCTGCAGTTCCGCGGAGTCTTCGATGACGACGACGCGTTCCGTCTGCGGGATATGGTCCGACAGGATGTTGAGAAACGTGGTCTTGCCGGAACTCGTACCGCCGGAGATAAAGATGTTGTAGCCTGCCGCAGTCAGTTTCTTCAGCAGCGCCGCCGCTTCCCGGCTGATATCCCCCTGCGCGATCAGATCGTCCATCGTCATGCGGCTGCGGTTGAATTTGCGTATCGTCAGCACCGGTCCTCCGATGGCGATGCTGCCGTGCACGGCGTTGATGCGCGACCCGTCGGAAAGACGGGCGTCCACGATGGGATGCAGTTCGTTCATCTCTCTTCCGACCCGCGCCGCCAGTCTCTGGATGACCCGGGTCAGGCGCTCCGCCGTTTCAAAGGAAAGATCCGCGCGGCAGGTTTTGCCGCCCTTCTCCAGGAAGATGCAGTCCGGCCCGTTCACCATGATCTCCGTCACGTCCGGATCGTCCGCGAGATCCTGCAGGATCTCCAGTTCGCAGCGGAGCGCGCAGAACACATACCGCACCAGTTCGCTCAGGCGGCGGTACGATACGATGCCGGCGCACGAAGAAAAGACGACCGCTTCACACTGCGCCGTCACCTGCGCATCCGTCAAGGAAGCGCTGTCGCGGGGCATGCGGCTGCGGACCTGTTCGGCCAGGCCGTAAATGCTGACGTGAGCGTCACTGAGCCGCCAGTTGCTGCGCAAAGGTCTTCACCTCACATCCCAGCTGTCCGTACGGATCCGGATCTCCGTCCCGCACGGACACGTCCCAGGCGGGAGTAAACCGCACGACTCTAGGAGGCCGTTCGACACACCGGTCTGCCGTCTCCTGCAGTTGCTGAAAAGCCGCCTCGTCCTTCTGTGCATCCTGCGGATCCGCCGAAACGACGATGATCTGCGTTTCGCACATGTTCATCAGTTCTTCCCAATACCCGTACGCTCCGGGAACGTCCAGGATGACCTCGTCCCATTCCCCGGAATCTTCGATCCCCCGGAAGAAGACGGCTGCGTCCTCCGCGTTCAGCTGATGCAGCAGGTTGCGAAAGCCGTTCTGCGCCGGAACGAACAGGTTATCGCCTCTTTCGATGCAGGCTGCCTTCATGGGTATGTTCGTGCCGCCGGTCACTTTCCGAAGCAGCGCCATCCCGGCCTGCGGATCGGTAGGTGGTACGTAGGGATCCAGGCTCATCAGAAGCACACGTTTCCCGGATGACGCCTGAAACGACGCGTAGAGCGAGGCACAGGTCGAAACGCCCCGGCCCCCTCCGCCTGCCGTGAATGCCGTGAACGGACAACTGTCCGGCTTGCGGTCAAAGGAAAAGTCCCTGCCGCCGAGCGCCAGCACTCTGTCCATGATCTCCCGCACAGGAGCCGGCGTGCCGAGAAAATCATCGCGTATCGTGAAATCCGCGTCTTCTTTCCCGCCTACCGTCACCTGAACGTAGGGGTATTCTTTCGCGACTGCCCTCGCCAGTGCGGCAGCCAGGGCTTCGTCGCTGAGATCGATCGAAAGCTGAAAGGGATTCATAAATTACCTCTCCTGACAAATTGTGTAATATTATTTTACATCTTTTCCAACATTTGTCAATCCGCACTTTGCAAAATCCTGCCGATTCCGTATAATAAAAGCGACGGGGATATCCCGTCTCCTGTCTTTCATATCGAAGGGAGATCTATAACGATGAAAGAAACACTGATCGCCTGGATCCTCAGCCTCGTGATGGCTGCCGGCGGTGCCGCAGGCGCCGCGCCGGGATCGGGCACTATGGAGATATTCTCGAGTTCCTATGCGGTGGAAACGCCGGCGTTCCCGGAAATGGCGCAGTATCCGGATGACGAAGCGATGTTCTCCGGAAGCGAAAACACCTGGGAAGCCTGGAGCGAACAGCAGGAGGCGCGCCGCAAGGCCGCTGACAGGTATCAGGGCAAACTGGACGATTATCTGAAGACCGCCCTGCCCGCCCTGCTGACGCCGCAGAAAGGAAGCGACAACGCGGTCTGCTCGCCCGTCAACGTCTGGTTCGCGCTCGCGATGGCGGCGGAGACGGCGAACGGCGATACGCGTAAGGAGATCCTGGACCTGCTCGGGTCACCCTCGGTCGAAGACCTGCGCGAAACGGCCGTTTCGATGTGGAAAGCGAATTACTGCGACGATGGCGCGACGACGCTCCGCCTCGGCGCTTCGCTGTGGATGAATCAGGACATCGCGTTCAAGGAAAAGACGCTGCAGACGCTGGCAAAGGACTATTACGCCGCCAGTTTCCGCGGCGATATGACGGATCCGGAGTTCTCGAAGGCGTTCAAGCAGTGGCTGGACGAGATGACGGGCGGTCTGCTCAAGGGCAACATCGACCAGCTCGACGACTTCAATCCGGACGATGTCATGGCGCTCGCGACGACCGTGTATTTCAGCGGCAAATGGGCTGCGGAGTTCAACGAGAACAATACATATAAAGAGACGTTCCACGGGGTCAAGGGTGACACGCAGGTCGATTTCCTGCACCGCAGCTCCGAAGGGGTCTATTACTGGGAAGACAACTTCGGCGCCGTGGAGATGCCCTTTACGAAGGACGGCAGCATGTGGATCCTCCTTCCGGACGAGGGCGTGACCCCGAAACAGCTCATCGACAGCGGCGACGCCCTGGCCTTCCTGAACAGGAATTGGGATGAAAAGCAGCGTAAACACCTCGTCATCGACATAGCCATCCCGAAATTCGACGTGACCGCATCCCAGGACCTGAAGGAAACGCTGATGTCTCTCGGGGTCACGCGGATGTTCACCGGTGCGGCGGATTTCTCCAACCTGACGGATGAGGACGGCGTCTATGTGAGCTCCGCGACGCATGACGCGAGGGTCAAAATAGACGAAAAAGGCTGCGAAGCCGCAGCCTTTACGGTGATGATGTTTACGAAATCGGCGATGCCTCCCGACGAGCGCATGGAATTCCGTGTGGACAGGCCTTTCCTGTTCGTCGTGACGGGGATCGACGGCCTGCCGATGTTCATCGGGACGGTGAACGCCCTGAAATAGATCCTACGAACGCATCTCGCCTCTCAGATCCTGCTCCATCAGGCGCTTGACCTCCTCTTTGGAGAAGCCCTTGGAGAACAGATAATACAGTTTCGCAACAGCGGCCTCGGTGGTAAGGTCTTTGCCGGAAACGGCGCCTGCCGCCGTCAGGCCGCTGCTCGTTTCATACGTGCCGAGCGAGACGGTCCCCTGCGGGCACTGCGAGCATACGGTCAGGATGCTGCCGTGCTCGAACGCCCTGCGGATGATGGGCAGCAGCGCGTTGCCTCCCGCCGGGATGTTGCCGGCGCCGAACGTCTCGATGACGATGCCTTTCAGGCTCTCGGTCATGATGGATTCGAACAGGTCGAACTGGATGCCCGGGAAGACCTTCAGGACGCCGATGGGCACTTCCTCGAGCAGTTGCAGGCGGAATTCCTCCCGCGGGCTGTCGAGCAGCGCTTTCCGGTTGTAGTTGATCGTGATGCCGGCTTCCGCCAGGGGCGGATAGTTCGGCGACGTGAACGCGAGCAAGCCGTCGGCGGAATACTTCGTGGAACGGTTGCCCCGCAGCAGTTTGCCGCCGAAGTAGATGCACACTTCGTTCGCGATCCCTTCCGCCGCAACGAGCATGGACGAGATCAGGTTGTCGTAGCCGTCTGAGCGCAGTTCGCAAAGGGGGATCTGGCTGCCGGTCAGGATGACGGGTTTGGCCAGGCCCTCGAGCATGAACGACAGCGCGGACGCGGTATACGCCATGGTGTCCGTGCCGTGCAGCACGACGAAGCCGTCGTAGGCGTCGTAATGCTTCGCGAGCAGGCCCGCGATCTCGTTCCAGTCGCGCACGGTCATGTTCGAGGAGTCGAGCAGTTCTTCCGTCTCGACGAAATCCCAGGCGGGCATGCCGGGCGCGCGCATCGTATCCATATTCAGCAGCGCGTTACGGAAATATTCGCGATCGGGCATGTAGCCTTTGTCGGTGCGGGTCATCCCTATCGTCCCGCCCGTATTGAGGATGAGGATCTTTTTCATCAGAACTCCATTGCCTTCTCGATATAAGCTCTCAGTTCGCCGATGGGCATGCGCACCTGCTCCATGGTGTCGCGGTCGCGCACGGTCACGCAGCCGTCGTTCGCGGTATCGAAGTCGACGGTGATGCAGAACGGCGTGCCGATCTCGTCCTGGCGGCGATACAGTTTGCCGATGCTGCCGGACTGGTCGTAATCGACGGAGAAATACTTCGCCAGATCCTGATAGATCGCCATAGCCTGTTCGGACAGCTTCTTGGACAGCGGCAGAACAGCGGCCTTATACGGCGCCAGGAACGGATGGAAGTGCATGACGGTGCGGCTGTCTTCCTTGCCGTCCTTGCTCAGGTCTTCCTCGTCGTAAGCGTCGCACAGGAACGCCAGCGCCACGCGGTCCGCGCCGAGCGAAGGCTCGATGACGTACGGCAGATAGCGCTCGTTCGTGACCGGGTCGATGTACTCGAGGTTCTGACCGGAAACTTCCTGGTGGCGTCCGAGGTCGTAGTCGGTACGGTCCGCGATGCCCCAAAGTTCGCCCCAGCCGAACGGGAACAGATATTCGAAGTCCGTCGTCGCGCGGCTGTAGAAGGAAAGCTCCTCCTTGGAGTGGTCACGCAGGCGCAGCTTCTCCATGTTCATGCCGAGGTCTTCGAGGAACTTTCTGCAGTATTCTTTCCAGTAAGCGAACCACTCCAGGTCCGTGCCCGGCTGGCAGAAGAACTCCAGTTCCATCTGCTCGAACTCGCGGATGCGGAAGATGAAGTTGCCCGGCGTGATCTCGTTGCGGAACGACTTGCCGATCTGCGCAATGCCGAACGGCACCTTCTTGCGGCTCGTTCTCTGCACG
>JAFZRG010000159.1 GCA_017619985.1 Bacillota bacterium
GGTCCGCAAAAAAGTGCGGAAAAGCCGAAACTTTTTGCCGATTTCGGGGGTCACCCCCGTTGCAACTAATTATATATCAATTTAAACTTTTGTCATAGAACAATTTATCTTTTGCGACCAAAGGAATAAAGGTGGAAAGAAAAATGGATAAGAAAACACTGGTACTGGGCGTCATCGGCGCCGACGTACACGCCGTAGGCGTCTCGATCCTGAACCGCGCGTTTCTGGACGCAGGGTTCGACGTGGTCAACCTGGGCGTGATGGTGAGCCAGGAGGAATTCATCTCCGCAGCCATCGAGACCGGCGCCGACGCCATCATGGTCTCCTCTCTGTACGGCCAGGGCGAACTTGACTGCCGCGGCCTGAGAGAAAAGTGCGACGAAGCCGGCCTGAAGGGCATCCTGCTCTACGTCGGCGGCAACATCGTCATCGGCAAGCATGAATTCAGCGAAGTGGAACAGCGCTTCAAGGCGATGGGCTTCGACAGAGCCTTCCCGCCCGGAACGGATCCGCAGACCACGATCGACTGCCTGAAAGAAGACTTTCACTTGAACTAAACTTATGAGACCCGTACTATTGATCGATTTCGGCAGCACCTACACGAAGGTGACCGCCGCAGATCTGGAAACAGAAGAACTGCTGGGCACCGCCCAGTCCTGGACGACGATCAACACGGACATCGGCGAAGGATTGGCGAAAGCGGTCGCCATCCTCGAGGAAAAAACAGGCCCGCTCAGCTTCGAAGCGCGCTACGCCTGCTCTTCCGCGGCCGGAGGCCTGCGGATGATCACGAGCGGCCTCGTGCCCGAACTCACCGCCGAGGCGGCCAAACAGGCGTCCCTTGGCGCCGGCGCCAAGATCCGCGGCGTCTACTCCTTCGAACTCACGGAGGACGACATCGAAGATATCGACGCGGAGCATCCGGACATCTTCCTGCTCACCGGCGGGACGGACGGCGGCAACAAGGAGTGCATCCTGCACAACGCGGAGATGCTGGCCACCTGCAAAACGGACTTCCCGGTGGTCATCGCCGGCAACCGCAGCGTCGCCCGCACGTGCGCGAAGAAGCTCGAAGGCCGCGAGATCCACATCGTCGAGAACGTGATGCCCAAGTTCGGCACCCTGAACATCAAGCCCGCGCAGGACAAGATCCGCGAGATCTTCTTAAAGCGCATCGTCGAAGCCAAGGGCTACACGAAGGCGCAGGAGCTGATCGACAACATCGCGATGCCGACCCCGTCGGCCATGATGCAGGCCATGCAGCTGCTGGCGGAAGGGTGCGACACCCCGGACGGCGGACGCGAAGCAGGCATCGGCGACCTGGTAGCCGTCGACGTCGGCGGCGCCACGACGGACATCTACTCCGTGTGCGACGGCATGCCCCTCGCAGGCATGGACACCGTGTTCAAGGGACTGCCTGAGCCCTACATCAAGCGCACCGTGGAAGGCGACATCGGCATGCGCTACAGCATCCACGGCATCGAGGAAGCGGTCGGGACCGGTTACATTGCGAACCTCTCCGGACTTCCCGAAGAGCGCTGCCGCGAGCTGATCGACTACCTGGGAAAGAACACGGAAGTCATCCCGCAAGGCGATAACGAAGCCGAGCTCGAAGCTCTGGACTTCGCCCTCGCCAGCGGCGCGATCAAGACCGCGGTCACCCGCCACGCAGGCAGGCTCGAAGAGTTCTACACCATGAACGGACTCGCCTATATGCAGACCGGCAAGGACCTGCGGAACATCCGCCAGATCATCGTAACGGGCGGGTCCCTCATCCACACGAAGAGGACCGCGCAGATCGCTGCCGCAGCCCTCTGGGATCCCCAGGATCCCTTCTCCCTCAAGCCGAAGCAGGCGGAAGTCTGGGTGGACAGAAGCTACATTCTGGCCGCCATGGGCCTGCTCTCCGCATATTACCCGCAAACAGCCCTCAGGATCATGAAAAAGGAGCTTAAAAAGGATGGATATCAAGAATAAGAGAATCTCGGACGACGAGTTCAACAGGATCAGAGCAGAAGTCCTCACCCAGTGGCCGACCGGCAAGGACGTGGACTTCCAGGAAGCCGTCGACTATCAGAAGGCGATCCCCGAAGAAAGACGCTTCGCGGAAAAACTGGTCAAAGCCAAGAACGAGGGTCGCACGCTGACCCAGCCCAGAGCCGGTGTCGCGCTCATCAACGAGCATATCGAACTGCTTCAGCACCTGCAGGATGCAGGCGAAGCGGACCTGCTGCCGACCACCATCGACAGCTACACCCGCCAGAACCGCTATGAAGACTGCGAGAACGGCATCCGCGTTTCCCAGCAGGAAGGCCGCTCCATGCTGAACGGCTTTCCGGCCGTCAACCACGGCGTCCAGGGCTGCAGAAGAGTCATCGAAGCGCTGAAGACCCCGGTCCAGGTCCGCCACGGCACGCCCGACGCGAGACTGCTGGCTGAGATCACTTTCGCAGGCGGTTTCACCTCCTACGAAGGCGGCGGCATCTCCTACAACCTGCCTTATACCAAGAACGTTCCCATGGAGCGCACGATCCGCGACTGGCAGTACGTCGACAGACTGACCGGCATCTACGAAGAAGCGGGCGTTTCCATCAACCGCGAGCCTTACGGTCCGCTGACCGGCACGCTCGTACCCCCCTGCATCTCCCATGCGGTCGCGGTCATCGAAGCGCTGCTGGCGGCGGAGCAGGGCGTCAAGAACGTCACCGTCGGCTACGGCCAGGGCGGCAACCTGCTGCAGGACATCGCGGCGATCCGCTCCCTCGAAGAGCTGACGAACGAATATCTCGAAAAGTACGGCTACAAGGACGTCATCGTCACCACCGTGTTCCATCAGTGGATGGGCGGCTTCCCGCAGGACGAAGCGAAGGCCTTCGGCGTCATCTCCTGGGGTAGCGTCGCTGCGGCTCTGTCCAAGGCCACCAAGGTCATCGTCAAGACCCCGCACGAA
>JAFZRG010000160.1 GCA_017619985.1 Bacillota bacterium
GCCCGCAGCCGCTGCATCTCGGCATCGAGATCGTCTTTGTCGATATAGTTGGATTTATAGTCCACGAGAACCCAGCCGTTTTCCTGCCGGAAGTAACAGTCGATCGTACCCTGCACCAGGACCTGGCGGCCGCCCATGTCGTGGCGTATCGTGAACGGCGCCTCCTTGTACAGTTTCTTCGCCGCCATGGCTTCCCTGCCTGTCTGTGACCCGAAGAATGCCGCGATGCGCCGCGGATCCACGGCCGCGTATTCCGCCTGTGTCAGCAGGCCGCGGGAAACAAGAGTATCCATGAACGCACGGATGCTGTCCGGATCCCTGCCTTCGGGCGTGAACGGCAGATGCTCCATCACCGTGTGATACGCCGTGCCGCGGGACGCCGCGTCCATCCTCTTCTCCGCGGACAGGAACACCGGAACGGCATCTCTGCGCTCGCGGATCTCCTGCGGTTCGGCAGGGTCCTGCCCCTCTTCCGGGGTCAGCTGCTTCGGCAGCACCTGCAGCTTCTCGCGCTCCATGGCCGCGATCTGCGACACGCTGTACTTGCGCTTTTCCATCTGCGCCTGCGGCGGGTCGTAGCAGAAGTCCAGCCTGCGGGCGATCTCCTCCTTCGTGACGGGCAGATCGTCTTCGGACGGATGGAAGCCGTGTTCCAGCATCTCCGCCAGGTCGATTCTCGTTTTCTGCTGCGCTTTCTGCTGGCCCGCCGCGGCTTCTCTGGAAACAAGTTCCACAGATCCGTCAGGCAGCAGAGGCAGGATCGCGTTCACGAGCATGGTGCTGCTCTCGATATCGCCCGGCACCGCGTTCTGTGCCTTTTCCAGCACGTCCCGTGCGTTTCTGACTGCGGCGGACATCAGCACGATGTCCCTTGGGCGGGTCAGCGCGACGTAGAGGACACGGATCTCCTCCGCGAGTTCCTCGGCAGCCTTTTTCCTGCGGATAACGCGCAGGCTGAGCGGATCCGCGTACAGCCCCGTCTTGGGATCGACCAGGCGCAGCGCCGCGCCGAAATCCTTATGGAACGCAGCCCTGGACGTGTCGCTCTTCCCAGCTCTTCTCCCGAGCCCCGCCAGCAGCACGAAGGGGAATTCCAGGCCTTTGCTCTTGTGGATGGTCATGATGCGGACGACGTCCGCGTTCTCCGACAGGATCTTTACCTGCCCGACGTCCACCTTGCCGCCGCGGCTGTTGAGCGCATCGATATATTGAATGAAGCCGTACAGGCCTCCTGCGTTCTCCGTTTCGTAGGCCTGCGCCTTGTCCGCCAGCGCGCGCAGATTCGCGAGCCGCTGCGTACCTGCCGGGACGGCGGAGGCAAACGCGGCGTAACCGCTGTCCGTCAGCAGCTGCCACAGAAAATCGCCCAGAGGCATGTGCTGCGACATGCGCCGCCAGTTTTCCAGCTTTGCGGAGAAATCCCTGCACTTTTCTTTCAGCGGCCCATCGGGTCCCTCTTCCTGATACTCTGCAAAGACGCGGTTGTAGGGTTTGCGGACCTCGCCCCTGTCCTTCGCCCAGATCCGGATCGCAGCCAGATCGGAAGAATCGAAACCGAAGACCGGCGAGCGCAGCACGCTCAGCAGCGGAATGTCCTGGCTGCGGTTGTCGATGATGCGCAGCAGGTTCAGGAACACCTGGATCTCCACGACGTCGAAATAGCCCTCCGTGCGCTCCAGGAACACGGGCAGACCGGCTTCTGTCAGTTTCTGATAGAACACTTCGCCGACGCCTTTCACGGCGCGCAGCAGGACAACCATGTCGCCGTAGCGAAGCGGCCGGTCCGTCTGTTTCTTATCGTCCCATACCGTCTTTCCGTGGTATCCGCGGATGACTCTGACGGCGTTCAGCGCCTCGAGTTCGGCGGCCTTCAGGTCCAGGATCTCCTGATCGATGCCGTCTTCCTCCGGAGCATCTTCCGCTTCTCCGGCCGGGTCTCCCTCATCCGGAACGGCCGTATCGATCAGATACAGCTTCGGCGGATAGGCCAGCGGCCCCTCGTAGGAGCTGCCTTTCACCAGAGCTTCGTCGTCCGTGTATTCCATGCCGGTCGTTTCGCGTATCATCAGAGAGCGGAACAGGCGGTTGACCAGACCGATGACTTCCTTCTTGCTGCGGAAGTTGCTGTTCAGGTCGATGACCTCGCTGTCCGGGACCATCCCGGACCGGAACGCGCGGTACTTCTCCAGGAACAGCTCCGGCTCCGCCAGGCGGAATTTGTAGATGCTCTGCTTGACGTCGCCGACCCGGAACACGTTGTCCGGGCGGGCGATCCGGCTGATGAGCGTCTCCTGGACCATATTGCTGTCCTGATACTCGTCGATGAAGATATGATCGAACTTTTCGCGGTATTCCCTGCTGACTTCTTCATTCTCCAGGATGCGCAGCGCAAAGTGTTCTATATCTGAGAAATCCAGCACCCCCAGGAGGGCCTTTTTCGCCCCGTAGCGCGACGAAAACTCCTCCGTAAGGGAAATGAGCGTCCGCAGCTGCGGCAGCATCATTTCGCGCTCTTTTTCGAGCTGCTCTTCCGAGAACGGAAGGCAATGATCTTTCGCGAATTTAATGTGTTTCTTGGCGGTCTCGCGCAGCGCGGTCACGCCGTCTTTGACCGCGTTCCAGTCTTCCTTTTCGTCTTTGGCCGCTGCCATGGTCGTGTAGCGGTGACCCTCCAGCGCGTTCAGCGCGCCGGTAAGATCCCCATGCGCCAGCAGCCCCTCCAGAGAGGCAGCGAAGGCCAGATCCTCTTCGTTCTTCGCCTGCAGTTTCGGCAGGAACGCAAGTTCGTCCGAAGCCTTTCTGAAATACGCCTGCGCCAGATGGATGCGCCTTTGCGCCTGGCTGGCGGCGAATTTGCGGTACTCTCCGTCGTAACGTCCGGGATCCGCGAGCAGTCCGTCCGTCCAGGCCTTCGGATCGGGCAGGCTCTGCAGGAACGTATGGAAATCCGCGATCATGGTCCGCACGTTGTCATCCCCGCGGGACGTGGCGTAGCAGTCCAGGAAGGAGCGGAACGCGGGATCGTCCGCATCGTAGCGGCTCTCCATCAGTTCGTCCAGCGCCTCGCGGCTCAGGATAGCCTTTCTGGTCTCGTCGCAGACCGCCAGGTTCGGTTTGACCCCGATCACGTGGTAATAGCGGTGCACGACCTCCAGCGCGAAGCTGGAAAACGTGCTGATGTTCGCCCGGCCCAGCAAGCTCAGCTGCGTACGGATGTGCCGCTGGCGTTCCGGCGGAAGACTGCCTCCCGACAGCTGTCTGTTGAGGGCATCGTAGATCCGCTCCTTCATCTCCGCGGCGGCGGCATTCGTGAACGTGACGATCAGCATGTTCTCCAGGCTGACGTCCTCGTCGCGGATGAGCCGGATCACGCGCTCCACCAGGACGGCCGTCTTGCCGGATCCTGCGGCGGCGGAGACCAGCAGGCTCTTATGCCTTGCCGATATTGCTTTTTCCTGTTTGTCTGTCCAGGCCATTTCATTCGCTCCCAGCATCAATTATACACTACCAAATGCCCGATATGTGGTACAATTGAAGCACAGCCGGCCCGTTTTTTGCCGGCGGAAAAGAGGAAATGAAGGATGAGGGAAAATAAAGAAAAGCGGGTCCGCCCCGTCATGCTGTGCATCATGGACGGCTTCGGCCTGGCACCTGCAGGACCGGGCAATGCCATCGCGGCGGCGAAGACGCCGAACCTGGACAAACTGTTCGCGGAGATGCCCCATACGCAGCTGCAGGCCAGCGGCCGCGCGGTCGGACTTCCCGCAGGGCAGATGGGCAATTCCGAGGTGGGTCACACGAACATGGGCGCCGGACGCGTCGTCTGGCAGGACCTGTCCCTGATCAGCAACGAGATCGAAAACGGAAAGTTCTTCGACAATCCGGCCTTCGCGGAAGCGGTCGCCCACGTGAAGGCGCACGGCAGCGCGCTGCACCTGTTCGGTCTCATGTCCGACGGCGGCGTGCATTCGCACATCGAGCACATCAAGGCCCTCGTGACCCTCGCAAAGAAGAACGGCCTGCCGAGGCTGTTCGTGCACTGCTTCATGGACGGACGCGACGTGCCGCCCAC
>JAFZRG010000161.1 GCA_017619985.1 Bacillota bacterium
ACCGTGTATTTGTTTTTATGCCAGCAGCCGCAGGACTGTCATGACCGCCATCAGGATGCCGGTCTTCATGGCTTCCTCGTCCGGGCACAGATATTCGTTGTGCAGCGCCTGAGGTCTGCCGTCCCAGTCCGCGGGGGTCGTGCCGAGATTCATGTAGACGCCGTCGCAGTACTGCGTGAAGAACGCGAAATCGTCCGCGCCCATGCTCGGGTCTTCCATGTAATCGAGGTGATCCTCGCCGACAAGTTCGATGGCCAGTTCCTGCAGCTTTTTGCCCAGAGCCACGTTGTTCTCCAGGCTGGGATAACCGTCCCTGAGTTTTACGATGGCCTTGGCTCCGTAGCCGGCGGCGATGCCTTCGACTGTCTGGGTCACCATCTCCTTGATCTTGGCCATGGTCTTCATGTCGAGCGCGCGCAGCGTGCCGATCAGTCTGGCTTCGCCCGCGACCACGTTGTTGGCGCTGCCCGCGTGGAACTGTCCCACGGTGACCACGCCGGGCTGGGTGGGCGCCAGGTTTCTGGCGACGACCGCCTGCAGCGCGGTGACGATATTGCTCGCGGCCAGGATCGCGTCGACGCCCCGGTCGGGATGCGCGCCGTGGCAGCCTACGCCCTGTACCGTGATGTCGAGATCGCAGGTGGCGGCATTCATCTTGCCCGGGCAGAACTGGATCCATCCTGTCGGGATGCCGGGCTCGATATGGTATGCGATGACCGCGTTCACATCCGGGTCCTCCATGCAGCCCGCTTTGATCATGTTCTCCGCGCCGCCGCTCCCTTCTTCATTTGGCTGGAACAGCAGGCGGAAGCTGCCGCCGAACGAATCTGCCATGCTCTGCAGGACCATAGCCGTGCCGAGCAGCATGGCCGTATGCATGTCGTGCCCGCAGGCGTGCATGACGCCGGGATTCGTGCTCGCGTAGGGCAGGCCTGTCGCTTCCGTGATGGGCAGCGCGTCGAAATCCGCGCGCATGCCGATGCCGGTGTACTTGCCGGTCGGCGCGGGACCCTTGCCGAAGACCGTGCCGAACACAGCCTTCTCCGGGGTCACGTGCGGCGTGATGCCGAGTTTCTCCATTTCCTCCGCGATGCGGCGGCTCGTGCGGTCTTCCTGTCCGGACAGCTCCGGATGCGCGTGCAGATCTCTGCGGAACGCTACGATCTGCGGATAGAATTCATCGATCTTCTGTAGGATCTGTTCTTTGATATCCATGATAAAAACCTCGGGACGTATAGTATATCACCTTTGTCAAATTTTTGTTTCGCCCTCGTACGCGATCTCCGTCGGGCCGGCCAGATAGATGTCGTGCGAAGGAGAGTATTTACCTCCCTCTACGGCCACTTCCAGCCATCCGCCCGGCACGTGTACGCTCGTGCCTTCGGGTTTCGCGCGTCCGAGCGCCACGAGATGCGACACCGTGCAGCCCGAACCCGTGCCGCAGGCCAGCGTAAAGTCCTCGACGCCTCTTTCATAGGTCAGCAGCTCCACGTGACCGTCCTCCGCCAGCTCGAAGAAGTTGACGTTGGCGCCCTTCGGGAAGAAGTTGCGCAGATAGACGCCCAGCGGCCGCAGTTCCTCTTTATCCATGCCGGAAAGGCCGGGCAGTTCCACGACGACGTGGGGCAGACCGGGGTCGCCCATCTCCATGTAATCGCACAGATACCGGTGACCCTCGAATTCAGTATAGACGTTGTTCTTGCGCACCGTGATGTCGTTCAGGCGCACGCGGTAGCGGACGTCGTCGAGTTTCTTTCCGGTCACGAGACCCGCCGCCGTCATGATGCGGGGTTCGCCGTTATCGCAGAACCCGCGTTCACAGGCGAAACGGCAGACGCAGCGGGCACCGTTGCCGCACATCTCCCCTTCGCTTCCGTCCGCGTTGAAGAAATGCATATCCACATCGGCATCGTCCCCCTCATGCGCATCGAGGAACATCATGCCGTCCGCGCCGACGGACAGACGCCGCTGACAGAGCTTATGCGCGATCTCTCCCATCTTTTCCGCCGGGATCTTCTCTTCCCTGTTGTCCACGAAGATAAAATCGTTGCCTGTGCCGTGCACTTTCGTAAATTTCATAACAAGTTCCTTTCCGGCCCGCCATGCGGAACCGTTCGGGTGTACAATAGTTTCAAACATTATTATTGTATCACAGTTGTAAAGAGGCCACACATGACCACGGATTTCAGACCGTACGACACGAACGGAAACATGATATACGGCGGCAGAGCCTGCACCGCGGAAAAAGGCGTCGTGTCCGCCGGACGCGCGGAAGCGGCGGAGATCGGCAGGGAGATCCTGGCGGCAGGAGGAAATGCCGTAGACGCGGCCGTTGCTGTCGGCTTCGCGCTCGGCGTCTGCGAACCGAACGCTTCCGGCATCGGCGGCGGCGGTTTTCTGCTGCTGCATCTGGGGAAGACCGGCGAGGACGTTTTCCTCAATTTCCGGGAGAAAGCGCCTGCGGCGGCAAGTCCGGACATGTACTGCGCTGACCCGGATACGGCCGCCCGGAAAGGTTCCGAAAGAGCGAATTACGATATCGAACTTCGCAACGTCTACGGCGCATGCGCGGCGGCAGTGCCCGGCGACGTGGCAGGTCTGCTCTATGCGCTCGAACATTACGGCACGATGGACCGGCAGACCGTCATGGCGCCAGCGATCCGGCTGGCCCGCGAAGGTTTCGCCGTGACCCCTCTGCTGCGCGCGGACATCGAACTGCACGCGCCGCAGCTTGCAGCGTATGGAGACGGCGCGAAGATCTATCTGAAGGATGGGAGAGTTCCTGAGATCGGCGAGATCCTTGCGAACCCGGCCCTTGCGGACACCCTGCAGACCATCGCGGACGGCGGAAAGGACGTTTTCTACCGCGGAGCGGTCGCGGAAAAGATCCTGGACAGGATGAAAAAAGACGGCGGCCGTATGACCGCCGAAGACCTGGTGAATTTCGAGCCGAAGGTGATGCAGCCCGTGCGCGGCACCTACCGCGGATACGAGATCCTCTCGTCCCCCCTGCCTTCTTCAGGCGGCACGCACGTCGTGCAGATCCTGAACGTGCTGGAGCACTTCGACGTCGGCGCGCTGGAAGTCAACAGCCCCGCCTATATCCACCTGTTCTCCGAAGTGTTCAAACTGTGCTACGCGGACCGCTGGCGCTACATGGGCGACCCGGACTTCCGGCAGGTTCCCCTGCAGGGCCTGCTTTCCAAGGAATATGCGGCGCAGCTCGCGGCACGCGTGGATCTTACCGCTTCGCAGAGACCCGCCTGCGGCGACCCCTGGCAGCACGAAAGCACTTCCACGACGCACTTCTCCATCGCGGACAGCGAGGGCAATCTGGCCGCCTGCACCCGCACGATCAACCACTTCTTCGGCAGCTGCGCGGTACCCGAAGGAACGGGCTTCCTGCTGAACGACGAGATGGAGGATTTCTCCATCGATCCGTCTTCCCCCAACTGCGTGGCGGGCGGCAAGGTGCCGCTGTCCTGCATGTCCCCGACGTTCGTGCTCAAGGACGGAAAGCCTGTGGCCGTACTTGGCAGCCCGGGCGGCGTGCGCATCATCTCCTCCGTCGTGCAGGTGATCTCCAAGCTCATCGACCACGGCATGGACATCGAATCCGCCGTCAATTCGCCCCGCTTCGGCGACGACATCCTGGACGAGATCATCTACGAGAGCCGCATCCCCGAAGAGACCATCGCGGCGCTGCAGGCCATGGGCCATAAGACGCGCGCCTACCCGGACTGGGACCGCATCGCAGGCGCGGTCAACAGCGTGGCCATCCTGCCGGACGGCACGCTCGCCGGCGCGGCGGACCCCAGAAGAGACGGCCTGGCCGTAGGGATATAAAAAAAGCGGTGACCCGCAGTGAAGTGAACCCCTTTCGTTAGACAAAACCTCTAACGAAGGGGGTTTTAACATGTCAGGAAAAAAGAAGTATTCAAATGAATTCAAACTAGAGGTCGTATTAGATTACTTAGATGGACA
>JAFZRG010000162.1 GCA_017619985.1 Bacillota bacterium
CGTATCGAGCGCTGCTTCGTTGAACGTCTTCTCTTCCGGACGGTACGGCTTCTCCGGGCAGAAGCAGGCATTGTTTTCCGCCAGTTTGTCCACCAGCCCGAGTTCGTCGATGACGGTCTTGGATCCGCCGAACCCGACCGTACAGCCTTTCACCTGACTGCAGACGTAGTCCGCCGCTTCTTCTCCCGTTGCGAACCAGTGGGCGGTATACCCCTTGTTTTCAAGGGCTTTCAGGAATTGGTCTTTGTCGTACATTTTATTCGGTCCTTTCTGTTAACTTATAATGTTTCACGTGAAACATTCATCTTTTCCACGAGTTCTTCCGCAAACCTCTCCGCACCTTCGATCGCTTCCGGCGTCTGCATGTCCGTAAGGCCGTCGATATCCCTTACGGAGTACAAGCCGAGATAGTCCCAGTGACAGTGCCTGCAGAGCCTTTTGATTCCCGTCTCGAACGGTTCGTTCGCGTAGTCCGCCTTGTATCCGTGCGTTGTGAGCAAGGCGACGGAAAGCTTTGGGATCAGCTGGCCTTCGGCGGTTCCGTAATATTTGTTCGATGCGTAGTGGCGGTCGAGCAGAGCCTTCATGTGCGCCGTGCAGTACCAGGAGTAGATCGGCGTGGCGAGGACGAGAAGATCCGCCTGCCCGGCCCGCCTCCAGATCTCTTCTGCGTCGTCCTTCTGGACGCAGCCGTATTCCCCCTGGACATCCTGGCAGGCATAGCAGCCCAGGCAGGGGGCTACGTCATAGTCCTTCAGGAAGATCTCATCCAGGTCCGCGCCGAGCTCCGCCAGTCTCTGCCGGAAGGGCTTCAACACCTCCGCCGTGTTGCCGTTTCTGTTCGGGCTTCCGTTTATAATGCAAATTCTCATAACTACCTCCGTCGAGATTATTCTATCACATTTTTCCGTATCCTGGAAGCCTTGAAATTTCAGCATTTTTAAAAAACAGTTTCACGTGAAACCAAAATAGTTATAGCGCAGAAAAACAAACTATAGTATAATAATTTTATCAATAGAAACCACACGAAAAATCAGGGGGAACAACTGGAAAATTATGGGAAAAGCAATCGCAATTTTCAATCAGAAGGGCGGCGTCGGAAAGACGACCACGAACATCAACCTCGCAGCCTGTCTGGCGATGCGGGGCAAGAAGATCCTGGTGCTGGACATCGACCCCCAGGGGAACACGACCAGCGGCCTCGGCATTGCCAAGAAAGGCCTGAAATACACCAGCTACGATCTGTTTGTCGGTGATGAGCTGAACGCCGCAAATACGATCATCCACACGAATTTCAAGAATCTGGACATCATTCCGGCCAGCGTGGATCTCGCAGGGGCTGAGATCGAGCTCGTAAGGATCTCCGGCAGGGAAAAGCGCCTGAAACTGGCGCTCGACCAGGTCAGAGACGAATACGACTATATCTTCATCGACTGCCCGCCTTCGCTCGGCCTGCTCACGCTCAACGCTCTGACGGCCGTGGACAGCGTCCTCATCCCGATCCAGTGCGAATTCTACGCGCTGGAAGGGGTCAGCCAGCTGGTATCCACCGTCGATCTCGTGCGCAAGAGTCTCAATCCGAAGCTCCGCATCGAAGGCGTGATCCTGTCCATGTTCGACGGCAGAACGAATCTGTCGCTGCAGGTGGTGGAAGAGGTCAAGCGCTATTTCGGCAGCAAGCTCTATTCCACGGTCATCCCCAGAAACGTGCGTCTGGCGGAGGCGCCCAGCTACGGGCTGCCCATCACGTCCTACGACCCGCGTTCCAAGGGCGCCAAGGCTTACCAGGCCTTCGCGGACGAGTTTTTGAGCACGGAGGCAAAACATGGTTAAGAAATCCGGCGGCCTCGGCAGGGGCTTAGGCTCGCTTTTCGGCGACATGGACGTCGACCTTTCCGTACTGGACCCCGCGGAGATCAGCGTGGAACCGGCAGCGCCGGTGAAGACTGCACCCGCGAAAAAGGCGGCGAAAGGCCGTGCCAAGGCGGAGAAGGGCGAAGATAAAGGATCGGCGGAAACCGTTGAATTTGTAAGCCTGGACGACATCCGGCCCAACAGTTCGCAGCCCCGCAAGGTCTTCGACCAGGAAGCGCTGCAGGACCTCGCGTCTTCCATCCGCGAGCACGGCGTCATCCAGCCTGTTCTGCTGCGTCCCGCGAAAAACGGCTTCGAACTGGTCGCGGGCGAACGCCGCTGGCGCGCCGCGAGGCTGGCCGGTCTGAAGCAGATCCCCGCCATCGTGCGCGACCTGACGGACCGTCAGAACATGTTCTACGCGCTGATCGAAAACATGCAGCGCGAGGACCTGAACAGCATCGAAGAAGCACGCGGCATGGAAGAGATGATGAGCGCCTTCGGCCTGAATCAGGAAGAGACAGCGAAGACGATAGGCAAATCGCGCTCGTACGTGACGAATGCGCTGCGTCTGCTGCGCCTGCCGCAGGACGTCCAGGACATGGTCATGGACGGGCGGCTTTCCGCGGGTCACGCCAGGGCCATCGCCGGCCTGGAAGGGGAGGCCCTTCAGTCGGAAGCCGCGGCGAAGTGCGTCGAAAACGGCTGGTCCGTGCGCCAGGTCGAGAGTTACACAGGCGAGCAGAAAAAGCCCGCGAAGCGCAGAAGATCAAGGCTTTCGGGCAAGAACAAGGATAAGGAACTCGCAGCGGTCGAGCAGCAGATCACGGAAGCGCTCGGCACGAAGGTGCGCATCCGCGGCACGGAGAAAAAAGGCCGGCTGGAGCTGGATTATTACAGCCGCGGTGAGCTTGAGCGTCTGATCGAGATCCTGTCTTCCGCGCAATAAAGGAAAAACGCGTTCTCTCCGAGGGGTGGCGTTCATAGAGGCTCATGACGGAGTGGAGCGATCGCCGCGACTCCCAAGTCGGCTGCCGTCGCGGATGAGCGTAGCGACGGCATGAGGATGCGTTGGACGACAGGACCCCGAGGAATAAAGCATATTCAAAATGCTATGGAAATAAAGAACTTAGGAAAATTCGATATCGCTGTCATCGGGGCCGGCCATGCGGGATGCGAGGCGGCCCTTGCTTGTGCGCGCCTCGGCAAGAAGACCCTCGTCCTGTCCATCAACCTCGAAGCCGTCGCGAACATGTTCTGCAACCCGGCCATCGGCGGCACGGGCAAAGGGCATCTCGTGCGCGAGATCGACGCGCTCGGCGGCGAAATGGGCCTCTGCATCGACAAGACCTTCATCCAGAGCCGCATGCTGAACACGGCCAAAGGCCCTGCGGTGCATTCGCTGCGGGCTCAGGCGGACAAGGTGCGCTATCACGACGAGATGAAGCACACGCTCGAACTGCAGGAAAATCTGCTGCTGCGGCAGGGCGAAGCCATCGACATCGACTTCGGGCAGCTGGACGTGCCGGGCCTTGGAATTTCAAGCGAAAGAAGGGTCCGCGGCGTGCTGCTGCGCACCGGCGCGTACTACGAATGCAAGGCGTGCATCATCGCGACAGGCACGTTCCTCGGCGGCAAGATCTTCATCGGCGACAGCGTGGTCGAGAGCGGTCCGAACGGGCTTTCTCCTTCACAGATCCTGGCGGAGAACCTGAAGAAAGACGGGTTCCGCCTGCGCCGCTTCAAGACCGGAACACCGGCCAGAGCGCTGCGCCAGAGCATCGATTTTACGAAGATGACCGTGCAGCACGGCGACGAACACGTCGTGCCGTTTTCCTTTATGAACGATTGTCTCGACAAGGAGCAGGCCGACTGCTGGCTCACGTACACCAACGCGGCCACGCACGACCTGCTGCGGGCGAATTTCCAGCGCTCCGCGCTGTTCGGCGGCCAGATCGAAGGGGTGGGGCCCCGCTACTGCCCGTCCATCGAGGACAAGGTGAACCGCTTCGCGGACAAGGAGCGCCACCAGTGCTTCGTGGAACCCGAAGGCCTGTCCACGGAGGAGATGTACCTGCAGGGCATGTCTTCCAGTATGCCGGAAGACGTGCAGATCGGTTTCTACAAAACCATGCCGGGCCTTGAAAATCTCGAGGTCGTGCGCTCCGCCTACGCCATAGAGTACGACTGCATCGACCCGCTCGACATCAAGCTGAACCTGGAGCACCGGGAGTTCCCCGGGTGCTTCTGCGCGGGCCAGTTCAACGGCAGTTCCGGCTATGAGGAAGCCGCGGCTCAGGGACTGATGGCCGGCATCAACGCCAGCCTGTGGCTCGACGGCAAAGAGCCCTTCATCCTGGACCGTTCGCAGGCCTACATCGGCGTGCTCATCGACGACCTCGTGACGAAGGGGACGAACGAACCGTACCGCATCATGACGAGCCGGGCGGAGTACCGGCTCATCCTGCGGCAGGACAACGCGGACGCCCGGCTGACCCCGCTGGGCCGACAAGTAGGCCTCGTCAGCGACGAGCGCTGGGAGCGCTTCAC
>JAFZRG010000163.1 GCA_017619985.1 Bacillota bacterium
CATAGGGTCCTCCTAGTCTATGAATTCACGGCAGCAGCGCTCGTAAGCGGCCACCGGGTCTTCGGCTCTGGTGATGGGTCGGCCGACGACGATGTAGTCGCAGCCTTCGAGTTTCGCCTGCGCGGGGGTCATGATGCGCTTTTGGTCGCCCGCGGCGCTTTCCGCGAAGCGTACGCCCGGCGTGACCGTCAGAAAGCCTTGCCCGCAGGTCTCGTGCACGGCCTTCGCCTCCAGAGGCGAGCAGACCACGCCGTCCAGGCCGGCTTCTCCGGCGCATTTCGCGTAGTGCATCACGACGTCTTCCAGGGGCCTGTCGATCCACAGATCTTCCTCCATGGCCCGCTGGTCGGTGGAGGTCAGTTGTGTGACCGCGATCAGCAGCGGCCGGCTGCCGTCTTCGCGGGTCAGGCCTTCCAGCGCTGCGGCCATCATGGCTTTCGTGCCCGCCGCGTGTACGTTGATGATATCTACGCCCAGGCCGGTGAGCACGCGCATGGCACTCTTCACCGTGTTGGGGATGTCGTGCAGCTTCAGATCCAGGAAGATCCTGTGCCCCCTGGCCTTGATCTCGCGCACGATGTCCGGTCCTTCCGCGTAGAACAGCTCCATGCCGATCTTCACGAAGGGCTTGCGACCCGTAAACTGATCTAAGAATTCCAGCGTCTGCGCCTTGCCCGCGAAGTCGCAGGCCACGATAACGTCTTTACCCATATGCTATCCTTTCAGTTCTGAAAGCGTTGAGATCCCGTACTTGTCCATCGCCGCCGGCAGATCCTCGATGATCTTTTTGCAGGCGAACGGATCGACGAGGTTGGCCGCGCCGACTTCGACCGCCGCCGCGCCGGCCATCATCATTTCGAGCACGTCTTCCGCGGTCGTCACGCCGCCCATGCCGACGACCGGCACCGACACCGCGTGCGCCACCTGGTACACCATGCGCAGCGCCACCGGGAACACCGCGGGGCCCGAGAGGCCGCCCGTCGTGTTGGCCAGGATGGGCCGGCGGGTCTTCAGGTCGATGCGCATGCCCAGCAGCGTGTTGATGAGCGAGATGCCGTCCGCGCCTGCGTCTTCGCAGGCCTTGGCGATGGAGACGATGTCCGTCACGTTGGGCGACAGTTTGACGATCACCGGCTTTGCCGTGACCGCCTTGACTGCGCGGGTCACTTCGGCCGCAGCCGCCGGGTCCGTACCGAAGCTCATGCCGCCGCCGTGCACGTTGGGGCAGGAGATGTTGACCTCCAGCCAGCCGACCTGGGGCTGCTGATCCAGCTTTTCGCAGGTGTAAACGTAGTCGTCCACGGAAAAGCCGGAGACGTTCGCCATGACCGGTTTATGAAAGATCTTCGCGAGGTTCGGCAGCTCCTCTTCGATGACTTTGTCCACACCTGGATTCTGCAGGCCCACGGCATTCAGCATGCCGCAGGGCGTCTCCGCGATGCGCGGGGTGAGGTTGCCGAGGCGCGGGTCCTTCGTCGTTCCCTTGAAGGAGAACGTGCCGAGGATGTTGATATCGTAGACTTCCGCGAACTCCCGGCCGTAGCCGAACGTCCCGGAAGCGGGGATGACCGGGTTGTCGAGCGCGATGCCGCAGAGGTCGACCGCCAGTCTGTTCGTTACTTCTCCCATACGATCTCCTCTCTGGCGAGCACCGGCCCGTCCTTGCAGATGCGCTTATAGCCGCCTTTGACCGGCACCGTGCATCCCATGCAGGCGCCGAAGCCGCAGCCCATGCGCTCCTCGAATGAGAGCTGCCCGGGGATGCCCGCCGGGATGGCTCCGTCGAGCGCGCGCAGCATGGGCAGGGGGCCGCAGGTATAGAAGCAGTCGTAGGTATCGGGCGAGGGCAGGGCGTCTGTCACGAAACCTTTGACCCCCAGCGAACCGTCGAGGCTCGCGACGCTCACTTTGCAGCCGAGCGCCTCGAATTCGCCGATGCAGAACGCGTCTTCTTTCGCGTTGAACCCGAGAACGACCTGCACACTTCTGCCTGCCGCGATCAGTTTCTTCGCGAGCAGATACAGCGGCGGGATGCCGACGCCTCCGCCGATCAGCAGAGGCTTTTCGCTGGCCGTGGGGTCGAAACCGTTGCCCAGGCCTGCCAGCACGTCCAGCTCCTTGCCCGGCGCGTAGGAAGTCATGTCTTCCGTGCCGCGGCCGAGCACTTTGTAGATGATCGTGATGGAAGTGTCGTCCGCGTCGTGTACGGAGATCGGCCGTCTCAGGAAGCGTCCGTCCAGCTTGATGTTGATGAACTGTCCCGGCGCTGTCACGGCCGTGCCGTCGCCCGCGAGCACCATCTTCCAGATCCCGTCCGCGATCCTTTTATTCTCTTTTATCGTGTAGATTCCCTGTTTCATATTATGCGTCGATCGTGGAGATCGTCAGCGTCGTCTCCTCCAGCACATCCAGCAGCACCCTCACCGTATCCAGCGACGTGAAGATCGTCGCGTTGTTTTCCGTAGCGGCCTGGCGGATCTTGACGCCGTCCGTGTTCGCGCCCGTATCCAGCGCCGACGTGTTGATGATGTACGCGATGTGACCTTGCCGGATGCTCTCGGGGATCGCGTCGGATCCTTCGGAGATCTTCTTGAGCACGCGCGTGCGGATGCCGTGCTCCTTCAGGAACTTCGCCGTGCCCTCGGTCGCCTCGATGTTGAAGCCCAGGTTGTAGAAGCGGCGGATCAACGGCAGCGCTTCGTCCTTGTCCTTGTTTGCGATGGTGCAGAACACCGTGCCGTAGTTCTGCAGCTTCATGCCGGCTGCCTGCAGCGCTTTGTACAGCGCGCGGTTGAGGCGGTCATCGTAGCCGATCGCTTCGCCGGTGGACTTCATCTCCGGGGAGAGATAGGCGTCCAGCCCGCGGATCTTGTTGAACGAGAAGACGGGCACCTTGACGTAGTGGCGCTTCTTCTCGGGCGGATACAGATCGAAGAGGCCCTGCTCCTTCAGGCTCTTTCCCAGGATCACTTCCGTGGCGATGTCCGCGAGCGAATAACCCGTGGCCTTCGACAGGAAGGGCACCGTGCGGCTCGAGCGCGGGTTGACCTCGATGATGTAGACGTCTTCTTTTTCGTCCACGATGAACTGGATATTGTAAAGGCCCACGATGCCGATGGCCGGGCCGAGCTTCTTCGCGTACTGCAGGATGATGCCCTTGACCTTGTCCGAGATGGAGAAGGACGGGTAGACCGAGATGGAGTCTCCGGAGTGGATGCCGGTGCGCTCGACAAGTTCCATGATGCCCGGCACGAACACGTCGCGTCCGTCGCAGATGGCGTCGATCTCGACCTCCTTGCCCTGGATGTATTTGTCGACGAGGACCGGTTTATCCTTGTCGATCTCGACGGCGGTCTGCAGGTAGTGGCGCAGCTGTTCCTCGTTCAGCACGATCTGCATCGCGCGGCCGCCCAGCACGAAGCTCGGGCGCACCAGCACGGGATAGCCGATCTCCGCCGCGGTCGCGACGCCTTCCTCGATGTCGGTCACCGCTCTGCCCTTGGGCTGCGGGATGTTCAGCTCGAGCAGCAGCTTTTCGAAGCTGTCGCGGTTCTCCGCGAGGTCGATGGCCGCGCAGTCGGTGCCGATGATCCTGACGCCTCTGTCCATCAGGGGCTGCGCCAGGTTGATGGCGGTCTGGCCGCCCAGCGACGCGATGACCCCCTCAGGCCTCTCGAAATCGATAATCGCCATGACGTCTTCCGGGGTCAGCGGCTCGAAGTACAGCTTGTCGGCTGTCGTGTAGTCCGTGGAGACGGTCTCGGGATTGTTGTTGATGATGATGGCTTCGTAGCCCGCCCGCTTGATGGTCTGCACCGCGTGCACCGTGGAGTAGTCGAATTCGACGCCCTGGCCGATGCGGATGGGTCCCGCGCCGAGGACGACGATCTTCTTCTTGTCGGTCAGCAGGGACTGGTTCTCGCCGGTGTAGGACGAGTAGAGATAGGCGATGTATTTGCCCGTGTGCAGGGTGTCCACCATGCGGAAGACCGGCGTGAGGCCTTCCTCCTTGCGGGTATTGAAGATCTGCAGTTCGTCGCAATTCCAGAGCTTGGCGATGTATTCGTCGGAGAAGCCCATGATCTTGGCCGCGGTCAGCGTGTCGACGCCGCCGGGGGCGCGCTTCAGCAGGCCTTCCATGTCGACGATCTTCTTGAAGCTTTCCAGGAACAGCTCCGTGATCATGGTCAGTTCGTGGATCTCCTTGAGGCTCACGCCGCGGCGGATCAGTTCGAAGATGGCGAAGATCTCATCCGCGCGGAATTCGGAAACGTAGGCTTTCAGTTCGTCGTCGGTGTAGCTGTCGAATTTCGGCAGGTAGAAGTGGCAGACGCCGGTCTCGAGGGAGCGCACGGACTTCAGGCAGCACTCTTCGAGCGTGGACCCGATGCCCATGACTTCGCCGGTCGCCTTCATCTGCGTGCCCAGCGTGTTCGGCGCGTCCGTGAACTTGTCGAACGCGAAGCGCGGGAACTTAGCTACGATGTAGTCGAGGCTGGGTTCGATGGCTGCCGTGCCGCCGGCCACGGGGATCTCTTCGAGGGCCATGCCCATGGCGATCTTCGCGGTGACCCTGGCAATGGGGTAGCCGCTCGCCTTGCTCGCCAGCGCGGACGAACGGGAGACTCTCGGGTTGACTTCGATCAGGAAATATTCGGAGGAATCGGGGTTGAGCGCGAACTGCACGTTGCAGCCGCCTTCGATCTTGAGTTCCTTGATGATGCGGATCGCGGCATCGTTCAGCATCTTCAGGTCGCTGTCGCTGAGCGAGAGGATGGGCGCGACGACCATGGAGTCGCCGGTGTGGACGCCGACCGGATCCACGTTCTCCATGCCGCAGATGGTGATGGCGTGGTCATTGGAATCGCGCATGACTTCGAACTCGATCTCCTTGTAGCCGCGCACGCTCTTTTCGACGAGCACCTGATGGACGGGGGAGAGGCGGAACGCGTTCGTGCCGACTTCGATCAGTTCTTCTTCGTTATATGCGAAGCCGCCGCCGGTACCGCCGAGCGTGAAGGCCGGACGCAGCACGACCGGATAGCCGATGTGCCTGGCTGCTTCTTTCGCTTCGTCCAGGGAGTAGGTGATCTCGGAGGGGATGACCGGTTCTCCGATGGACTGGCACATTTCCTTAAACAGTTCGCGGTCTTCGGCGCGCTCGATGGAACTGGCCGGGGTGCCCAGCAGCTGCACGCCGCATTCCTTCAGGATGCCCTTGCGGTCGAGCTGCATGGCCAGGTTGAGGCCGGTCTGTCCGCCGATGCCGGGCACGATGGCGTCGGGCCGCTCGTAGCGCAGGATCTTCGCGACGTACTCCAGTGTGAGGGGCTCCATGTAGACCTTGTCCGCGATGGACGTGTCGGTCATGATGGTGGCCGGATTGGAGTTGACCAGGATCACCTGGTAGCCTTCTTCCTTGAGGGCCAGGCAGGCCTGGGTGCCCGCGTAGTCGAATTCGGCGGCCTGCCCGATGACGATGGGGCCGCTTCCGATGATCAGTACTTTTTTGATGTCTGTTCTTTTAGCCATTTGGTTCCTCCGGTTTTATGACTTGGATTCTGCCCTTGGGGTCCTGTCGTCCAACGCATCCTCATGTCTTCGCTGCGCTCATCCGCGACGGCAGCCAACTTGGGAGTCGCGGCGATCGCTCCACTCAGCCATGAGCCTCTTTGGACGCCACCCCTTCGGGCAGCTATTCATACTTCCAGACTAAATTATTGTTATATATGGTTTCAATGCATCTTCCGAATACCTTCCATCCTTCGAAGGGCGTGGCCTTGCCTTTGGAAAGGAAGGTGGACGGATCGACCGTGTATTCTTCATTGAGATCCCAGATGCTTTGCCCGGGGTCGGTTTCGATGGCGAAGCGCTTCCTCGGATTGTCCGAGAGCAGGCGGGTGAGCTGCGCGAGAGTCAGCATGCCCTGCTTTACCAGATAGGTGTAGAGCAGGGGGAAGGCCGTCTCGATGCCGACGATGCCGAACGCGCTCTTTTCGAGGCCGCGGGCCTTTTCCTCGGCGCTGTGCGGCGCGTGGTCGGTCGCGATGATCTCGATGGTCCCGTCCGTGACCCCCTCCAGCAGCGCGTCGCGGTCGCTCCTGTCGCGTACCGGCGGGTTCATCTTGAACCGACCGTCTTCCTCCAGCATCGAATCGTCCATCAGCAGGTAGTGCGGCGCGGTCTCGCAGGAGACGTCGATGTCGTCCTTCTTCGCCTGGCGCACGAGCTCGGCGCTCTCCTTCGTGGAGATGTGGCAGACGTGATAGCCGCAGCCGGTCTGATAAGCGAGATCGATGTCGCGTTCCACCTGGCGCCACTCGCTTTCGCTGCAGATGCCGCGGTGGCCGCAGGTCTTCGCGTATCTTCCGTCGTGGATATAGCCGCCGCGCAGCAGTTCATTGACTTCGCAGTGGGCGACGATGAGCTTGCCGAGGGCTTTGGCGCGGGTCATCGCTTCGCGCATCTGCGAAGCGTCCTGCACCCCCTTGCCGTCGTCGGAAAACGCGCAGACGAACGGGGCCATGCCTTCGAGATCCGCGATCTCTTCGCCTTTTTCGCCTTCCGTGATCGCCCCGTAGGGCTTGACCGCGATACGGGCGTCGCGCTCGATGATCTCCAGCTGCTGCGCCAGATGGGGCAGGCTGTCGGGCACCGGGTCCAGATTCGGCATGGTGCAGACGGCCGTGTAACCGCCGTGCGCCGCAGCCGCCGTACCGGCCGCGATGGTCTCTTTATAAGAAAAACCCGGCTCGCGGAAGTGCACGTGCACGTCGCAAAAGCCGGGTAGGACAGCAAGCCCGCTGTCCGCCGTTTCGATCACTCGGTTGTTTCTGGGTTCGAATACCATCGCTTCTCCTGTATATTGCAGAAAACCCTGCCGGGGATCGGCAGGGCAAGTACACAGCATCGACAGGCCATGCGGAAACCGCTCGCCTGGATCTTCTATGACTCGATCTTGCCGACCTCACGGGATCGCTCTTAAAGATCAATTTATCTTAAATATTATGCGCTCTTCAGGGGGGAGATGTCAAGGCGGTGCGCGAAAGTTGCGGGTCAAAAATATTATTCAAAAAGGTGCGTGATATTCAAGGCGCTTCCGGGTCTTAGGGTCAGAACAGAGCCCGACAGCGGCTCGGAAGGAGAAAAAAAATGAAGAAAAATCAAAAGTACCGGATCATCTGCGAAGAATGGAACGAAGAGGGGACCGTCTGTCCGTGCTACGGGCTGGTCTGCGAGGATCTGCAGATCCATTACGTCTCGACGGATAAGGAGTTCGTCGAGAAGATCGCGAACGTTCTGAACGACCTGGACGTCGATCCGCAGCGTGCGCAATCGATCGTAGAGGACCTGCTACCGTAAGCCGTTTGACGCAGGCAGCAAAAAGCCCCGGGGATGCCGTCCCCGGGGCTGCTCTTTCGTCTATTCGATATCCAGTTCGATCGGCGCGTCGATGTCCTCACCGACGTATCTGCCGTTCTTTTTACGCTGTTTGACGCACTCGGTCAGCAGATACTCGATCTGTCCGTTGACCGAGCGGAAGTCATC
>JAFZRG010000164.1 GCA_017619985.1 Bacillota bacterium
GTCACGATATCGGGGTGCGAGAGATTCCATGGTTCCGGCCGTTCTCCGGGCTGCAGTCCGTGACTTTGCAGAAAACTGCCCATGCCGCCGTCCAGGATCAGGATATTGTCTTTTAAATAATCGAGTATTTTCATTCTTCTAAAATGCCGATCAGTGCGGTAACGGATTTTGTCGGACTCATCAGAAAACTGTCCGTCAGCGTGAGTCCTATGGCGCGGTGACAGTCGAGGGCTTCGAAAATAAACGGCTGATACTCCAGTCCGAAATCCCCGAAACCGGGACTGTAGCGCGGTTTCGTACGGACAGGAGATCCCGGCCGGCCCGCAAGCGTTTTCACATCTTCGCAGAACGCGTCGCAGAGCGCTTCGACGCCTGCGGCGCCGATCGCCTGGAACCACAATGCCTTTGCGGGGGACAGCCTGCCGTATTTCGCCAGAAAGCGGTCGATATCCAGCCCCAGGGTCCCGGCAAACAGAATGAGCGAAGAACAGCCCTGCAGGTTGATGCCAAGACTTGCCGAAGGCGTTCTGCAGAAACCCAGGTCCAGCCCTTCCGCTGTGCGGGTCACGGGAAACTTCCGCCAGCAGACTCTTCCCCGGATCTCTCCCAGTTCTTCGAGACAGGAAAGCATCAGCGCGTCCGGCTGCGCATCTTTCGACATTCCGGCGTAGCGCAGGATCTCCTTCGGATCAGGCGCAAGCCCGCTGTAGTTCTTTGTCAATACCGTTTCCGTCATGCTGCGAGAATGGCCGTAAGATTCTTCAGGATGCCGGCGGCCACAGCCGGTTTGTTCATGGTGTAGACGTGCACGTTGCGGATGCCGTTGGCATACAGGTCGATGATCTGGTCCGTCGCGTAGATGATGCCGGCCTGTTCCATGGCGGCGGGCTCGTTTCCGAAGCGGTCCACGAGCGACAGAAACCGTATGGGCATGTGGGACCCGGACAGTTTCAGGGCCTTCTCCACCTGATTGGCGTTCGTGATCGGCATGATCCCGGGAATGACAGGCACGTCGATGCCGGCATCCCTCACCCGGTACAGGAAGCTGTAAAACAGATCGTTATCGAAGAACATCTGGGTCGTCAGAAAATCGCAGCCCGCCTGCACTTTTTCCTTCAGATGCTGCAGGTCTTCGTGCCGGTTGCGGCTCTCCGGATGCACCTCCGGGTAGCAGGCGCCGCCGATGCAGAAATCTCCGGACGCCTTCAGTTCTTCCACCAACTGGCTCGCATAACGGTAATCCCAGCCGCTGCGGTCCTGCCCTTCCATCTCCGGCGTCAGGTCGCCGCGCAGCGCCATCACGTTTTCGATGCCGCTGCGTTTGAGCGAATCGATGTAATGCGCTACGGTCTGCCGGCTGGAACTGACGCAGGTGATATGCGCCAGCACAGGCACGCCGGTCTTCTCTCTGATATTCTTTGCGATGTTCAGCGTAAAATCGCTGGTCCCTCCGCCCGCGCCATACGTGACGCTCACGAAGGACGGACCGAGCTTGGCGATCTCTTCCGTCGCGCCGCGCACGCTGTCCAGTCCCGCGCTTCTCTTCGGCGGGAACACCTCGAAAGAAAGATGACAGGCGTCCTGCTTTAAAATATCCGTTATTTTCATGAACTGCAACCTCCTGTAAAGAAAAACCCGGATAACACACTCTTGTGAATTATCCGGGTAAAAACGTCTGGGCCTTTCCGTCTCACTACGAAACAAGGTCCGGTATTCCTACCCGTCCCTGGAAGCCGCGCATCATCATGCTGTTTCTGTAGATGAAGATCATGGTTTCTCCTTGTTTCGCAATATGCTATAGATTCTAAGCCAATTATCCTACCAAGTCAATAGCCAATTCTGTTTTATAATTCGCTCACGATCGCGCCGCCGATCACAAGGACGACGCCGATCACGGAAAGCACGGTCAGCGGTTCGCCCAGCAGCAGCGCGGAGAGCAGCACGGCCACGATGGGATCCAGATAGCCGAAGATGGCCACCGTCTGTGCCCTCAGTCCGTCCGTGCAGCCGAAATACAATGCATATGGAATGCCTGTATGCAGGATGCCGACGACCAGGAGCATGGGGACCGCGATGCCGGACAACTGCAAGCTGCCGGGTTTCACAGTCAGCAGCAGATACGGCACGAGAGCGGCGGACGAAGCCAGCAGCTGCACGATCGTCTTTTCGAACGGGTCCACCCCGCTCACCTTCTTGTTCATGAGCACGACGACAGCGTACAGGACTGCCGCGCCGAGGCCGAGCAGGATGCCTTTCGTCTCTCCCGGGCCGGGCAGTCCGCTCCCGATGACCCCCGTCACGATCAGCATGCCGAAGAGGCACACCGCGACGCAGATCAGCTTGCGGGCAGTCAGACGCTCGCCGAACAGAACGGCGGATGCCAGGGTCACGAACACGGGCATCATGTAATAGCAGAGCGTCGCGATCGCGATGGACGTATAGTTATAGGCTTCGAACAGAAAGACCCAGTTGAACGCCATGATGGCGCCGGCCACCGCGTACCAGACGATGAGCTTTTTGCCCATGCGGAACCTGAGCTCCCTGCCCCGCAGTTTCAGGAACGCAAACAGGAACAGGGAGCCGATCACGCCGCGTGACGCCGCCAGGACAGACGAAGGCAGCGGGATGTACCGCCGGAAGATGCCGATGCTGCCCCAGATCGCCATGGATGCGACGAGCATGGCCATGGATCTTTTGTCGTTCTTTCTGCCTTCCATAAGCCGCCTTTGCTAAAACGCAGCGCCCATCACGAACATCAGGATGATGGAGCCAATGCCGAGCAGGCTGAACAGGATGACGCCCGCATTCTGCCACGACACGTTCTTGTCCTTCCCCTGCAGTTCCCTTTCCGCCGGCAGGAAGAAGACCTTCCGCCACAGCGCGATAAAGAGTGCGCCGCCCAGAACGAACAGGACGACCGCGCAGGCGCCGAAGGCGATCAGTCCGGGCGGGAGCTCCGTCATTTCCGCAAGATCCGTCAGATCGATCTCCCCGCCGCTCAGCGCGGCAGCCGGCGCGATGACGCCGCCCAGGAAATTGACGCAGAAATGGATGCCGAAACTGTAGAGGATGTTGCGGGTGCGCAGATAGACGTAGCCGAGCAGCAGCCCCAGCAGCGCCGCGTAGACGCCCTGCTTCAGGTTGCCGTGGAACAGTCCGAACATGACCGAGGAGAACAGCACGGACAGTTCTTCGCCGTAGATGCGCGTGCGATCGATCAGCTGCTTGCGGAAGACGAATTCCTCCACGAGCGGGCCGATGACGCATACGACGAGGATGCGGGGGATCAGCCCCGGACCGCTCAGCAGTTCGAGCAGCGGGTTGACGCCTGCGGCGCCCGAAGATTCAACGGTCGGGATCACTTTCGAAAGCACCAGGGAAAACGCCGTGCCGATCAGGCTGCCGCAGTACATCAGGAAGACCGCGACCGGCAGCAGCCGCAGCCAGCGGACGAAGCTCAGGGACTGACCTTCAGGCGGCTGTATGGCAACGTCCGTGTCTGCAGGGATCTTCCGCAGGATCGCCAGACATACCGGCAGCGCCACGAAATAGATCGGTCCGAACAGCACGACCCAGTACAGGATAGGTACATCCTCCGCATACGTCGGCCAGATCTTGTTCAGAATCAGTCCCAGTGCACCCTGCAGCAGCTGGCTCACGAGGAACATGGCAAACAGCGCGAACCCCGCGCGTGAGAAA
>JAFZRG010000165.1 GCA_017619985.1 Bacillota bacterium
AATGCGTGCGGACCTGTTTGCCGACGTTCTTTCCTTCAAGGCGCGGTCCGTGGCACCCGCCGCAGCCGCTTTCGTGACCGTGGCAGGAGTGACCCTCCTCATGATCATGGTGGTCACAGTTGACGCCGGTATTGATCAGTTCGCCTCTCAGGTAGGCCTCCACCGCTTCGTCCGCGCTGCCGGACGCGCCTGCGCAGAGCTCGATGCCCTGTTCCGTGAGCGCCGCCACCGCGCCGCCCCCGATACCGCCGCAGATCAGGACGTCGATAGCCTTGTCCGCCAGAAGCACGGCCAGCGCTTCATGGCCGCTGCCGTCCGAACCGACGATCTGCGAAGAGACGACCTTGCCGTCCTCGACCTCATAGACCTTGAAGTTTTGCGTATGTCCGAAGTGCTGGAACACTTCTCCGTTTTCGTAAGTGACTGCGATCTTCATAAAATGTTTTGCTCCTTTAAACGTAATAACCCGCGGAAAGGTCCGCGAGTTATTATACCACAAAAATGCGGGTTATTCTTTCCGCTAACTGCAGGTCTACCCGAAGATCTGCCCGGGCAGTTTCAGCTTTTCCTTCGGCTCGAATTCCTTGTCGAATTCCTCGACGTCGGCGTCGTCCACGTAGTAGCCCTGTGGTGTCTGATACACGCCCGTGACCCCGTCCAGATACCCGGGGACCAGTTCTCTGCACAGGAAGAACGAGTCGTCCGCGCCTTCCGGCAGGTCGTGGTAGCGGATGCCGAACTTTCTGGCGTAATCGAAGCCGCACTTGCTGTAGAAATCGATGTTGCCCTCGAACAGGACCGCCCCGAACCCCATCGCGGCAGCCTTTTCCAAAGAATAATCCAGCAGGGCCTTGCCGTATCCTTGGCGCTTCAGATCCGGGGTGATGCCGATGGGTCCCATCGTCAGGACCGGCACGATGCTGCCGTCGTCCGCTTCGATGACCGTTCTCATGAACATGTTCTGCCCGATCAGGCATCCGTCCTGCTCCATGACGAAGTCGAGTTCGGGGACGAATGCCGGGTCATCGCGGAGCACGTGGATCACATAGTGCTCGCTGCACCCCGGGCGGTAGACGTTCCAGAATGATTCGCGCACGAGCGTCTCGACCGCGCGGCGGTCTTCTTTTTCTTCCAGACGTATCGTATAGTTTTTCATTGTTTCTCCTCCGTGTTGATGGGGAATTTCTTGATAAGATAGAGCACGTAGCCGCCGAGGACCGCGATGATTAGCGCGACGTTGAGCACGACCTCCAGCTTCGGGTCCATGCCGCCCTCTTTCTCGAATGCGTACAGCGCGTTGTTCGCCGCGTGGAACGCGATGCACGGGATCAGCGACCCGCCGTGATAGAAGATCAGCACCAGCGCGAAGCCGACCAGGATGGCGAATATGATCTGGACGACGCTGTCCGTCAGCGCTTTTCCGCTGCCGTTGAACAGGTTCACGATATGGCCGATGCCGAACGTCACCGCGGAGACGATGACCGCCGTTTTCAGGTTATCCTTTTCCATGGCGCGGAACAGCAGTCCGCGGAAGATGACCTCTTCCAGGAACCCGACGCAGCACATGCTGAGGAAATACGTGAGCGTTCCCGGAAAGCCGAATCTCGCGCACACGCCGCCCCACAGCGCCGTCGAGGCGATGAGGATCAGCGGCAGATAATACAGGAAGTCCTTCGCAGGCCGTCTGGAGCGGCAGAGGCCGTACTTTTCACACAGACCGTTCCTACGGATCCAGAAAAACAGGACGAGAGACATCACGAGATGGAGCACAAAGGTCACCGATTTCTCGATCCCGGTGCTTTCCGACAGCTGGTCCGCCAGGCTGCTCAGGACCACGTATGCGACGATCCACACGATCGCGAACGTGATCTCGCTCTTTTGATACAGTTTGGTCATAAATTGTTCCTTTCCAATCCCTCCGCGATGGCGATCAGTGCGCCGCGGACCGCGTCGGGGTCATATTTCATCGCGTTGTTCGCAATCAGGCTTGCGTATCCGTGGACGACGGCCGCCAGCGGTTCGAAGAACGCGACCGCGTCTTCCGGGGGCAGTTCCTCTTCGGCGCTTACTGCGGTCAGAACGCCTGCCGTTTCCGGCGCCCGGATCAGGTCCTCCAGGCTGAGGCCTGAGAACCGACCGGACTGAAAGAGGAACTTGAACAGCTGCGGTTCCTCTTCCGCGAACTGCACATAACGGAGTCCGACCTCCAGGAAATCCCGGGCGTTCAGGATATATTCGCTGTGGAATTCGTCCGCCTTCTGATACGTCAGATCCCGCAGCAGCTCCATGTTGGGAAACTGGTACATGATGGGCTGCGTCGAACAGCCGAGGAAAGACGCCAGGTTTCTCGCGGTCAGCGCCTCGTGACCCTGCTCCCGCACAAGCCGGAACGCGCCTTCTATCATGGCCTCTTTTGTCGTGGTCGGTTTCTTGGGCATACGTCACCTCGAAATATTATAACGCTTGTTATTATATTTTATGCTCTCCGTTTTGTCAACTGGCATCAAAAGCGTGGTATCCTGTAATCGGAAAGACAAGGAGCCCGCTATGCGCAAACGTTACGATCTCAACGACGACTGGCTGTTCTCGGAAGTGTTCGAGGATGGCATGAAGGAACTCTCTTACGACGAAGGAGCGATGACCCCGGTGCGCCTGCCGCACACGGTGAAGGAGACGCCCTTCGATTACTTCGACGAAAGCTGTTACCAGATGGTGAGCGGCTACCGGCGCAGATTTACGGCGCCGGAAGAATGGCGGGGAAAGCACGTGGAGCTCACGTTCGGCGGTGCCGCGCACGAAGCTGTCGTCTACGTGAACGGCGCGAAAGCGCTGACCCACGCCTGCGGTTACACCGCGTTTACCGTGGATCTGACGGACAGGCTGAATTACGGCGGAGAGAACCTGATCGCCGTGCGGCTCGACAGCCGCGAGAGCCTGAACGTGCCGCCCTTCGGCTACGTGATCGACTACATGACCTACGGCGGTCTTTACCGCGAGGTCTTCCTGGAAGTGACAGAAAAGGCTCGGCTCGCCGACGTGTTTTTGCGCACGGAAGGCGAGCCGGACGCGCCGGAACTTGTGACCCTGCCGGAGATCGAAAACCCGGACGGCCGCGACCTGCGCGTCCGGCAGCAGGTGCAGGACGGAGAGAGCGTGCTGTTTTCCCGCGAGGCAGTGCCCGAAACGGAGCTGCGCCAGGCGTTTCCCGGGGTCACCCTGTGGAGCCCCGGTCTTCCAAAACTCTATATCGTGCGCACGGAACTCGCGGACGCCGCGTCCGGGGAGATCCTCGACCGTGTAGATGTGCCGTTCGGCTTCCGCTTTGCCGAATTCCGCGCGGACGGGTTCTATCTGAATGGGGAAAAGCTGAAGATCGTGGGTCTCAACCGCCACCAGAGCTATCCCTATGTCGGCTACGCGATGCCGGCGTCCATGCAGGCTTTCGACGCGCGCATCCTGAAGGAAGAGCTGGGCCTGAACGCGGTCCGGACCTCGCACTACCCGCAGTCGCACGCATTCCTCGACGCCTGCGATGAGCTGGGACTGCTCGTGTTCACGGAGATCCCGGGCTGGCAGCACATCGGCGATGCCGCCTGGCAGGATCAGGCCGTGCGCAACACCGAGGAAATGGTGCTGCAGTACCGCAACCACCCTTCCATCGTGCTCTGGGGCGTGCGCATCAACGAATCGCAGGACTGTGACGGCCTCTACGCGAGGACCAACGCGGCCGCGCACCGGCTCGACCCGTCGCGGCAGACCAGCGGCGTGCGGTATCTCAAAAAGAACAGCCTGCTCGAAGACGTCTGCGCGTACAACGATTTCCTGCACAGCGGCAGCAACCCCGGCTGTGAGCCGAAGAAAGCCGTCACGAGCGACATGGCTAAAGGCTATCTCGTGAGCGAATATTGCGGCCATATGTATCCCACCAAGTCCTACGACGACGAGGAGCAGCGCACGAGCCACATGCTGCGCCACGCGAAGGTCCTGAACGACATCGCGGCGGAGACTGACATCGCGGGCAGCTTCGGCTGGTGCTTCGCTGATTACAACACGCACATGGATTTCGGCAGCGGCGACCGCATCTGCTACCACGGCGTGACGGATATGTTCCGCAACGCGAAACCTGCCGCGGCGGTCTATGCGGTACGGGGGGAAAACACGGTACTCGAAGTCTCTTCCTCGATGGACATCGGTGAACACCCGGCGTCGAACCGCGGATCCGTCTGGATCGTCAGCAACGCGGACAGCGTGCGCATGATCAAGAACGGCCGCCTGCTCAAGGAATACTTCCCGAAAGATTCCCCGTATAAACATCTGGCGCACGGCCCTGTGGAAGTAGACGACTTTATCGGAAAGGCGCTCGAAGAAAGCGAAGGCTTCCCCCCGAAAAAGGCGGAAGCTGCGAAAAAGGTCTTAAATTACGCTGCGCTTCACGGGCAGGATCACCTGCCGCCGGCCATCCTCGCACAGGCGGCCAAATGCATCGCGCTTTACGGGATGAAGCCGGACGACGCCGTCACGCTCTATCAGAAATATATCGGCGACTGGGGCGGCGCCGCGACGGAATACCGCTTTGAAGCGGTCAAAGACGGCCAGGTCGTAAAGAGCGTCACCAAGACCCCCGCGAAGAAGGTCGTCCTCGACGTGCGGGTCAGCAGTACGGAACTGATCGAGAGAGCCACCTACGACGTCTCCGCCGTCCGTATCCGGGCGGTCGACGAACACGATAACGTGCTGCCGTTCTTCAACGAGCCCCTGTTTTTCGAGACAGACGGTCCGATCGGGATCATCGGCCCAAGCGTCATCTCCCTCAAGGGCGGCATGGGCGGCACCTACGTAAAAACGCTCCCCGGCAGCAGCCGGGAAGCGTCACTTACGATACGTTCTCTTCAGGCGGAACCGGTCACGGTCCGGTTCACGGTTAAGGACGCGCGGCAGGCGCAGCTGTAGCAAATGACTGCGGAGGCAGGAGGAGCCGGCCGTTTTCGATCGTTGCTCCGTGGATCGTATAGATCACCTGTCTTCCTTCCAGCCAGCCGGAAGACCATTCCGCAGGTTCCGCAGACGGGTTGAGCGCCAGGATCAGATCCCCTCTCCGGTAAACGAAAGGGGCATCCGCTTCTGCCCGCAGCACTTCGAAGTCCGCGTCCGCCTGCAGATCTTCATGGGCGTGGCGCAGGGCGGTCAGCCTGCGCGTCTCGGAATACAGTGAATCCGGATCCTCCGCCTGGTCCGCCACGCACGGCGCGTCCGGCGCGGGGTCC
>JAFZRG010000166.1 GCA_017619985.1 Bacillota bacterium
AAGTCCTGGAGGCGATGGAGAGCGTGCCGTTTAAGCCGTTTACGATCACGATGGACCGTCTGGGCAGTTTCGGCGATCTGCAGTGGGCCGGGATCGAAGAGAACGCAGCCCTCGAGGCGGTGGTCCGCAGATTGCGGCACGCGCTGTCCGACGCGGGCATCCCGTACGACAGGAAGAAGTTCAAAGCGCACATCACTTACCTGCGGCAGGCGAAGTTCCCGGACGGAAGAAGGGTCACGCCGGAGGCGGCCGGACCGGTGCGCATGCAGGTGACGGAGATCGTGCTGATGCGTTCCACGAGAGGAAAGAACGGCATGATCTACACGGAGCTCGGAACTGTCAAGGCCGACAATGGAAGGTACGGAGGATAAATAACAATGGGAAACGCATTCTCTCTTGGCTGGGAAGACGCGCTGATGGTCTGGCTGCAGTCGTATATGGGCGCTTTTGGGACCGCGCTGGCATCGTTTCTTACGATGTTCGGCGAAGAACTGGTGCTGATCCTGGTAATGGGATTCTTTTATTGGTGCTACGATAAGGAGACCGGAAAGACGCTCGGCCGGGCCGTCTGCGCGGAGCTCGTTTTCAACCCGATGCTGAAAAACGCCGCGCTGCGTCTGCGGCCGTACATGGTCAACCCCGCGATCAAATGCCTGAAGCCCGTCGACGCATCCGCGGATCTCATGGATCTTGCGGCGCAGGGCTATTCCTTCCCGAGCGGCCACTCCGCCAACGCTGTAACTGCTTACGGCACGATAGGGCGGCTGTACAAAAATAAGGCGGTCCGGGCATTTGCCGTAGTGATCCCGCTTCTGGTCGGGGTCAGCCGTTTCTGCCTCGGAGTCCACTATCCGACGGACGTGCTCGCGGGCTGGCTGCTGGGCCTCGTGATCATTTTCGTGATCCCGTGGTTCGTCGGGAAGTTCGAAAAGCGCTGGATCCCTTATGTGATCATCCTGCTCGTTATGCTCCCCGGGTGGTTCTACTGCAAGAGCAACGATTTCTATACGGGATATGGCATGACGGTGGGCTTTTTCATCGGCGACCTGTTCGAAGAGAAATACGTGCGGTTCCAAAACACGCAGGTCTGGTGGAAGATCATTCTCCGGGTCATAGGAGGGGCTGCCGTTTACTTCGGACTGAATATGATCCTGAAAATGCCGTTCTCTTCGGAGTTCCTGGCGTCCGGGACCTTCGCGGCCTATCTGGTCCGCGCGCTGCGCTACGCGATCATCCTGTTCGTCGACATCGCGGTCTATCCCATGCTGTTCGACAGGATAGGGAAGAAGAAAGAGCAGACGGAATGACCCGCGCATATCCTGCATGACAAAAGACTCCCTGCGGGGAGTCTTTTTGCTGGAGCGGATGAAGGGAATTACACAAATTTGCTGCGCAAATTTGCCGTCCTCGGCAGGGGCCTCGGACCAGAACGGTCCACCGGACCGTTCTGCCCTTTCGGGTTCGATCCCCTTCATCCGCCGGTTTCCCAAAGCAAAAGGCCCCCTATTCAGGGGACCTTTCACTTTGGAGCGGATGAAGGGAATCGAACCCTCGACCCGAGCTTGGGAAGCTCGTGTTTTACCATTAAACTACATCCGCGTATTCTGATTTCGGCCTAATCATTATACGACCAAAAAGAGCGTTTGCGCAAGTGTTAATCGGCGCCTGTTTGTGCTATACTAACTATGTATAAGCAGCTTCTGAATAAGAAAGGCGATACACTCCATGAAAATCAAGTTTTGCGGCGCAGCCTCCGGGGTCACCGGCAGCTGCCATATGATCAGCACGGACCAGCATCAGATCCTGTTCGACTGCGGACAGTTCCAGGGCGGGGCGGCGGAAGAAGCCAGAAACCGGGAGCCTTTCCCGTTCAACCCCGCCGAGATCGAATGCGTGGTCCTTTCCCATGCCCATATCGACCACTGCGGCCGGCTGCCTCTGCTGGTCAAGCAGGGCTTTAAAGGCGAGATCTACTGCACGGACGCCACGGCGGAACTGCTGGACGTCATGCTGAAGGACTCCGCCCACATCCACGAGCAGGAAGCGGAGTGGAAGAACCGCAAGGCGGAGCGTGCCGGACACGAACTGGTCGAGCCGCTGTACACGGCGGACGACGCGCTGGATACGCTCAAACTCGTGCGCCCGGTGCTGTACGACACGCTGTTCTCCCTGAATGACCAGATGAAGATCGTGTTCAACGACGCGGGCCACATCCTGGGTTCCGCCATCATCGAACTGTGGGTCGAGGAAGGGGAGAAGAGCAAGAAACTCGTGTTCTCGGGCGACCTGGGCATGACGGACCGGCCCATCCTGAAGGATCCCGTGATCATCCACAAGGCCGATTACGTCGTCATGGAGACGACCTACGGCAACCGCCTGCACGAGGAGAACGCCACGAGCATCAGGAAGCTGCTGGACATCGTCGTGGAGACGACGAAGCGGGGCGGCAACGTGGTCATCCCGAGCTTCGCGGTCGGCAGGACGCAGGAACTCATCTTCGAACTCAACCGCATCTATGACGGCGACAGCGAATACAAGAGCCAGCTGAAGGACGTGCACGTCTATGTGGACAGCCCGATGGCCATGCAGGCGACCGAGATCTTCAAGAACAACGCGCAGACCTACGACGACGAGATGCGCGAATTCATCATGCGCGGTGACCATCCGCTCGATTTCCCGAACCTGCACTTCACCCGCACCAGCGAGGAGAGCCGCATGATCAACGTCGACACCAAGCCGAAGATCATCATCTCCGCGAGCGGCATGTGCGACGCGGGCCGCATCCGCCACCATCTGAAGCACAATCTGTACAACCCGCTGAACAGCATCGTGTTCGTCGGTTACCAGGCGGAAGGCACGCTGGGCCGCAGCCTGATCGAAGGCGCCCAGGAAGTGACCCTGTTCGGCGAGGAGATCGCGGTCAAGGCGCAGATCCACAACCTGGAAGGATTTTCGGGTCACGCGGACAGAGACGCGCTGTACAACTGGATCTCCAGCTTTACGCAGCAGCCGCACGACATCTTCCTCGTGCACGGCGAAATGGATGCCAAGCGCGAGTTCGCGGCGTTCGTCAAGGAGCACAAGGGCTGGGACTGCGTCGTCGTGGACGGCATCAGCGAATACGAACTGACCGAAGAGACGAAGCTCTCCGGCAGGCAGCAGCGCAGGGAAGACTCCGCTGAGAAGCCGGAGGCAAAGGCAACGCAAGAGCCTGCGGAAAAACCGGCGGAAAAACCGGTGGACAGCGCTGTGGTAGAGTTCACCTCTCCCGCGAAGATCGAAGACCTGAAGCAGCGCCTGGCGGATATGAAATCCACGCTCGACAACGTGCTTTCCAATACGGACAACGCCGTGGACAGCAACGTCAGCCCGGAAAAACTGGCGGAGATCAAGAACCTGGTCGCTTCCCTGGAAAAGGACGTGCTCAACCTCGGGTCCACGATCACGAAGGAAGACCGCCCCGAAGACGAGGCGCTGCCTCTGGAAGGCGAACTGCCTCCGAAGGAGATCCCCGAGAAAGAGAAGAAAGACAAGAAATAGGTGACTCCTATGAAAGACCCCATCCTCATCGGTATCGCCGGCGGGACCGGCTCAGGCAAATCCACGCTGGTGCAGGAGATCGCGGCGGAATTCAAGGATTCCGTGTGCCTCCTCAGCCACGACTATTACTATAAGGCGCACGACGACATGCCGTTCGAGCAGCGCTGCAAGCTGAACTACGACCATCCGAACGCCTACGACACGGATATGCTCGTGGAGCACCTGCTGCTCCTGAAGCAGGGCATCACGATCCACCGGCCGGTGTACGATTTTGCGGATCACAACCGGGCGAAGGAAGTCGTGGAAGTGAAGCCCGCGAAGGTCATCATCGTCGAAGGCATCCTGATCTTCGCCGACGAAACGCTGCGAAACCTGTTCGACATAAAACTTTTTGTGGATACCGACGCGGACGTGCGCATCCTGCGGCGCATCCTGAGAGACGTGGAGGAGAGAGGGCGAACGCTCGAATCCGTGGTGACGCAGTATCTGACGACGGTCAAGCCCATGCACGAGCAGTTCGTGGAACCGTCGAAGAAATACGCGGACATCATCATCCCGGAAGGCGGCCGCAACCATGTGGCGCTTTCCATGGTCAATCACAGGATAAGGGCATTGCTGGCGGAAGAATAAGGAGCCCCTTATGGGAGAGTTATCGTTTGAGCGCACCTTCGAGGCGCTGCTGGAGGAAAAGAAATATTCGACGATCAAGGATGTCCTCGTCACCATGAACCCCGCGGACATCGCCGCGATCTTCGAAGACGTGGACGAGGAGCGCCTGCCGCTCCTGTTCCGCCTGCTTCCGAAAGAGCTGGCGGCGGAGACGTTCGTGGAAATGGAGCCCGAGCAGCAGGAGGTCCTTGTCGTGGGCTTCTCCGACCGCGAGCTGCATGAAGTCATGAACGAGATGTTCGTCGACGATGCGGTCGACCTGGTCGAGGAGATGCCGGCCAACGTGGTCAAGCGTATCCTGGCCCAGGCCGACCCGAAGATGCGGCGGGAGATCAACGAGATCCTGCGCTATCCGGAGGATTCGGCAGGGTCCATCATGACGACGGAGTACGTCAACCTGCATCCGTCCATGACGGTGCGGGACGCCATCGAGCGCATCCGCCGCACGGGCGTGGACAAGGAGACCATTTATACCTGCTACGTGACCTCGGAGAGGAAGCTTCTGGGCACGGTCACCGTCCGCGAACTGCTGATGGCGAAGGACGACGCGAAGGTGGAAGACCTGATGGAGACGAACGTCATCTCCGTCAATACGCTGGACGACCAGGAAGAGGTCGCCAACATGTTTACGAAATACAGTTTTCTGGCACTCCCCGTCGTGGACAGCGACATGAGGATGGTCGGTATCGTCACGTTCGACGACGCCATGGACGTTCTGGAAGAAGAGACCACGGAGGACATGGAGATCATGGCCGGTATCACGCCGTCCGAGAAGACGTATTTCCGCTCTTCGCCCTGGGAACTGTACAAACACCGTATTCCCTGGCTGCTCCTGCTGATGGTCTCCGCCACGTTCACGGGCATCATCATCACGCATTTCGAGAACGCGCTGGCGGCGCAGGTGGTGCTGACCGCTTTCATCCCCATGCTGATGGACACGGGCGGCAACTCCGGTTCGCAGGCGTCCGTCACGGTCATCCGCGCGCTGTCGCTGGACGACGTGGAGTTCGCGGACCTGCCCGTCGTGGTCTGGAAGGAGATCCGCACGGCCGTGCTCTGCGGCATATCGCTGGCCGCAGCCTGCTTCGCGAAACTGATGATCGTCGACAAGATGCTGCTGGGCAACGACGCCGTGACCACGAAAGTCGCCGCCGTCGTCTGTTCGACCATGGCGCTGACGGTGCTGGTCGCCAAGCTGATCGGCTGCAGCCTGCCGATGATCGCGAAGAAGCTCGGCTTCGACCCGGCGGTCATGGCGAGCCCGTTCATCACGACCATCGTGGACGCGGTCTCTCTGCTGGTATATTTCGCGATCGCCAGTTCGCTTCTGTTCTGACCGAAAGCAAATCAAAAGCGGTTCCCGTGAAAGGGAACCGCTTTTTTCATGCCTTCGCTGTTTATTCGCCTTCGCTCGCCTTGGGGCAGGGTTCGCTCACTTTCGGCAGCACTTCTTCGTTCAGCTGCGTCGTCAGCTTTTCCGCCAGGGCCGTGAACTGGTCTCTTCTCGCGTCTTCGACGTTCTCGGGTTCGTTGACCGCCAGGGTGATCTCCTCGGCCTGGTCCGCGATCTGGTCCATCAGCTTGAGCGTTTCGAAATCCGCTTCCCAGCCGTTGTCGATGGCGGTCTGGGCGACGTTGTTGTAGGTCTCGACCAGGGTCAGCGCCGCGGCAGCCATCGCCTCGTATTTTTCCGCCGAGATCTCCTCGGGCGTCTTCGACTTGCATCCGGTGAGGGCGAAGAGCAGAAGGGCGCAGATCAGCAGCAGGGATATCGTTTTTTTCATAGGTCGGACCTCCGTTTCTATCTTACACAATTATAACGGCTTGGCGGACAATTGCAAGGGCGGGAACGGCGGGTTTCTGCTTGCGTATATTTATACCGTCTGTTATAATTATTAAATCCCTAAGCCATGGGAGGGTGTTTTATTGTGCTCAGCACATAAAACGGCTCCCAAAGAACACGGAATAGGAAGGTATTATGGTTACTTATACGCTGAAGCGTCTGGGAGCCGCGCTGCTGACCCTTCTCATCATCATGACGATTACGTTCTTCCTGATGAACGCGATCCCCGGCAGCCCGTTCCTCACGGAAAAATCCACGCCCCAGCAGATCGCCCTGGCCAACGCGAAATACGGTCTGGACAAGCCTCTGATCGTCCAGCTGAAAAATTACGTGGTCAATTACCTCAAAGGCGATCTGGGCACGTCCCTGAAGATGCAGGAGGGCACTCCGGTGCGCGACATCATCTTCCATCAGGACAAATTCATCATATCCATCAAACTGGGACTCCTTTCCCTTGCGGTGGCGGTCATACTGGGCATTCCTTTGGGCTGCATCGCCGCCTATAACAGGGGAAGCTGGCTGGACGGCTTTCTGCGGGTCATGACGACGGTCGGCGTCGCCATCCCCGGTTTCGTCCTCGCGACGATGCTGCTGTGGATCTTTGCGGTCAAACTGGGCTGGCTGCCCACGATCTCCGGACAGCTGCCGGACTTCAAGAGCTACATCATGCCCGTCATCAGCATGTCGTTCTATTACGTCTGTTACGTAGCGAAGCTGACGCGCACCTCCATGCTCGACGCCATCAACCAGGATTACATCCGCACGGCGAGGGCGAAGGGCGTCAAGACGAAGATGATCATTCTGAAGCACGCGCTGCGCAACAGCCTCATCCCCGTCATCACCTATCTCGGACCCGTTACGGCCGGTATCATCACCGGCTCTTTCGTCGTGGAATCCACGTTCTCGATCCCGGGTCTGGGCAAATATTACGTACAGTGCGTCATGTCCAGAGACTATCCGGTCATCATGGCGACGACCGTCGTCCTCTCGGCGCTGGTCATCTTCATGAACCTGGTCGTGGACATCGCGTATAAGATCGTCGATCCCAGGATCACGCTCACCAACAAGGAGGACTAACGATGGCAGATTTCAGCAAAGTCAGTCCTTTCCAGGTGGACCCCTCCGCGATCGAAGAGGCGATGCTCCTCACGCCGGAGGATTTCGCTCCCGCGAGCGAAGGCGAGAAGGAAAGCATGGTGGAGAAGCGCAAGAGCGTTTCCTACTGGAGAGACGCGGCGAGAAGATTCAAGGCGAACACCGTTTCCATGGTGGCGCTGTTCATCTTCCTCGCGTGCCTTTTCTTCGCGTTCATCGGTCCGAAGCTCATCCCCTACAGCTACGGCGATCAGTACAGAAGCTCCCAGAAGCTCGGCCCCGGCGAATATTCCGAAGGCGAGACGCTCGTCAAGAACGCGTCGGCCAATTTCGACGTTTTCTACGCCACGGCCCTGCAGCCGGGCAGCCTTACGGCCCTTTCGAAGGGTGACCACTATTTCACTTACAAAGGCAGAACGTATGCCTTTACCTGCGAGAAGAACTATGAGGACGTCATTGTCGCGATCCCGAAAGGGGAGAGCGAACCGGTCCTGATCCGCCAGGCGGATATCGATCCCGCGACAGGCGCGGTCGCGAAGAGCGAACCGATCGCCGTCACCGATACGCCTGCCGAAGGCGCGACGGAACTGAAGATGGTCAGCCGTGTGTTCCCGCATGTGTTCGGCACCGACTCCGTGGGCAGAGACCTCATGGCCCGTACGATGTACGGCGCCCGCGTCTCCATCCTCATCGGCATCATGGCGGCCCTGATCGTCCTGATCATCGGCTCCATCTACGGCGCGATCTCCGGCCTGGCCGGCGGCGCGGTGGACTTCGTGATGATGCGTATCGTAGAGCTCATCTACTCCATCCCCGAAGTGCTCATCGTCCTGCTGCTGCAGGTCGTTCTGAGAGAACCGCTGCAACTGTGGATCGACCACAGCGACAGCGCGCTGGCCCACGCGGCAGGCGCCCTCGGATCCGGCATCATCTGCATCTTCATCACGTTCGCGCTGCTGTACTGGGTCACGATGGCCCGTATCGTGCGCGGCCAGGTGCTGCAGCTCAGAAAACAGGAATACGTGACCGCGGCCATCGCCCTCGGCGCAGGCAACAAGCGCATCATCAAGCGCCACCTGCTGCCGAACTGCGTCGGCGCGCTGGTCATCACGACCTGCCTGCAGATCCCGAGCGCCATCTTCCTGGAAAGCTTCCTGAGCTTCCTCGGCCTGGGCGTATCCGCCCCGATGGCGAGCCTCGGCTCGCTGTGCTCGGACGCGCTGCCGACCATCACGTTATATCCGTACCGCCTGATCTGTCCGGCCATCATCCTGACCGTCATCGTGCTCACGCTCAACCTCGTGGGCGACGGTCTGCGCGACGCGCTGGATCCGCGTCTGAAGAAGTAGGAGGGAAGAGCAATGGAAGAAACCAGAAAGAATTTGCTCGAGGTCAGGGACCTGAAGGTCTCCTTCTTCACCCCGGCGGGAGAAGTCAAGGCTGTGGACGGCGTCAGCTATACACTTGGCTACAACGAAGTCATGGGCATCGTAGGCGAGTCCGGTTCGGGCAAGTCCGTCGAGGCCTATGCGGTCATCGGACTGCTGCAGAACCCCGGTAAGGTCATCGGCGGCAGCATCACGTTCGAAGGTGAGGATCTCCTCTCCTACGATGAGGAGCAGATGCGCAATATGCGCGGGAAGAACATCTCCATGATCTTCCAGAACCCCATGACCTGCCTCAACCCGGTCTACACCATCGGCAACCAGCTGATGGAGGCGCTCACGTGCCACGACGACAAGATCTCGAAGGAAGCGGCGAAGGAAAGGGCGATCCGCATGCTGGAACTCGTCGGCATCAACAACGCGGAAAAGCGCGTCGAACAGTATCCGCACGAGCTGTCCGGGGGCATGCGCCAGCGCGCCATGATCGCCATGGCCCTGATCGGCGAACCCAAGCTGCTGATCGCGGACGAACCGACGACCGCGCTGGACGTCACGATCCAGGCGCAGATCCTGGACCTGATGAAGGACCTGCAGCGCAAGGAGAACACGTCCATCATCTTCATCACCCACAACCTGGGCGTCGTGGCGGAGATCTGCGACAAGGTGTCCGTCATGTATGCCGGCAAGATCGTGGAGCAGGGCGACGTGGGAGACATCTTCTATGACCCGCAGCATCCGTACACGAAGGCGCTGCTGGCATCCATGCCGCGTCTGGACGAAGAAGAGCACGAGAGGCTTATCCCGATCGAGGGCACGCCCATCGACCTGCTGGATCCGCCCCAGGGCTGCAACTTCGGCCCGCGCTGCAAGGACTGCCGCAAGATCTGCCTGACGAAGAAACCGCCTTACGCGGATCTCGGAAACGGCCACATCTCGGCCTGCTGGCTCCACTTCATGGACGGCGCCGTCAAGAAAGAGGAGGCATAACGATGGAAGAACGCAAGAAACTCCTCGAGATCGAAAACTTAAAGAAATACTTCCCGGTCAAGGCGGGCTTCGGCAAGAAGCAGTACGTCCAGGCTGTGGAATCGGTCGATTATTTTATCTATGAAGGCGAAACGCTCGGCCTGGTCGGCGAGTCCGGCTGCGGCAAGACGACGCTGGGCCGCACGACGATCCGTCTGTACGAACCGACGTCCGGCCGCATCGTCTTCGACGGCACGCCCATCTACGACTCCGAGAAGAAGATCGCGGTCGACATGCTGCCGTACCGCCGCAAGATGCAGATCATCTTCCAGGATCCGTCCGCGTCGCTTGACCCGCGCATGACCGTCGGCGAGATCGTCGGCGAAGCGCTGGACATCCACGGACTGTATCAGGAGAAGGCGGCGCGCAGAGAACGCATCAACGAACTGCTGGACGAAGTCGGGCTGAATACGGAACACTCCAACCGTTTCCCGCACGAGTTCTCCGGCGGCCAGCAGCAGCGCATCGGCATCGCGCGCGCTCTGGCTGTGGAACCGCAGTTCATCGTCTGCGACGAACCCATCTCCGCGCTGGACGTCTCCATCCAGTCGCAGGTCATCAACATGCTCGAGGACCTGCAGGAGAATAAGGGACTCACGTACCTGTTCATTGCGCACGACATCTCCGTCGTCCGCCACATCTCGAACAGGATCGGTGTCATGTACCTCGGAAGCATGGTGGAACTGGCGGAGAGCTACGAGCTCTGCAACCATCCCATCCATCCGTATACGAAGACGCTGCTGTCCGCGGTGCCCATCCCCGACCCGGACAAGACCAGGAGCCGCCAGAGGCTGCTGCTGGAAGGGGAGATTCCGAGCCCGATCAATCCGCCGAGCGGATGCCGCTTCCACACGCGGTGCCCGTACGCGACGGAACGCTGCAAGCAGGAGTTCCCGAAACTCAGGGAATACGGCCCCGGCCACTATGCCGCGTGTCATCTGCTTGAACAACAGTAAGTTTTGGTCTATAATGTTTGGGTCACTGTAAAACGATACCAACCGGCATACCCGGATGTGTATACATTAAAAAGGTTTTTTCATGAAAAAAGTTTTTTAAAACAGGAGGAAAACATGAAGAAAATCATTGCTTTGCTTCTGGCGCTCGCCATGGTCTTCTCCCTGGCGGCCTGCACCTCTTCCCAGCAGCCTGCGGAACCCGCAGAACCCGCTGGAACGGATGAGCCGACAGAGACTTCGGACGCTTTCGTCCTGAAGGCCTGCATCGCGTCAGAACCCGAGACCATCGACGTCAGCACGATCAGCTCCGTCGACGGCTCCACCTACGTGCAGCACATGTTCGAGAATCTGATGAAGTATGCTCCCACGACCGAGCATCCCGCAGAAGACGCCAACATGTACATGACCGAAGTTGTTCCCGGCCAGGCTGCATCCTACACCGTCTCCGACGACGAGTGTGTCTACACCTTCAAACTTCGCGACGACATCTTCTGGTCCGACGGCCAGCCTGTCACCGCGAACGACTGGGTCTACTCCTGGAGAAGACTGGTCAACCCCGCTACCGCTGCTGACTACGGCTACTTCCTGGACGGCATCGTGAAGAACGCTGCTTCCATCCAGGCGGAAGAGATGGATCCGAGCGAACTGGGCATCAAGGCGATCGACGACAAGACTCTGGAGATCACCCTGGAAGCTCCCTGCTCCTACTTCATCGAAATGTGCGCGTTCGCATCCCTGATGCCCCTGCGCGAAGACGTTGTCGAAGGCAATGACAGCTGGACCGATCCCGCGAACATCGTCGTGAACGGCCCCTACATCATTTCCGAGTGGGTACACGACTCCTACATCAAGATGGTCCCCAACGATCAGTACTATGATGCTGCCAACCTGGGACCGGACGAGATCATCTGGTACCTGTCCGACTCCGAGACTGCTATCCTGTCCTCCTATCAGGCAGGCGAGTATGACTTCATCGAGTCCTTCCCGACCGACATGATCGAATCCCTGACCGCCTCCGGCGACTGCTTCATCAACCCCTACGTCGGTACTTACTATCTGTACCTGAACTGCGACAAGATCCCCAGCTGGAAGGTCCGCGCTGCGATGACCCTGTCTGTCGACAGAGATCACATCGTCAACGACGTCACCCAGGGAGGACAGACCCCCGCTACCGGCTTCGTAGCCAGCGGTATCCTCGACTCCACCGGCAAGAACTTCGCCTACGGCGTATCCGAACTCGGCGCAGTTTACAACTGGCTGTCCAAGACCTATCCCGATGCCGACCTCACGACGTATGCCGGCAAGTGCGAACTGGCCAAGCAGCTGTATGACGAAGCTGTTGCTGACGGCGAATGGGATCCCAACACGACCGTCGTCTACAACTTCAACACTTCCGAAGCCCACAAGGCCATCGCAGAAGCCTGCGGTCACGACTGGCAGACTGTTCTGGGCATGACCATCACCCTGGAGAACCAGGAATGGGCAACTTACACCACCGGTCTCGGTGAACACAAGTTCGGCGTTGCAAGACTGGGCTGGATCGCTGACTACAACGACCCCGTCACCTATCTTGAACTGATGGTCACCGGCAACTCCTACAACTACGGTCTGTACAGCGATGCAGCCTTCGACGAAGCGATCGCTTCCGCCAAGGCGATGCACGCCGGTCCGGAGAGAGACGCTCTGCTGTACTCTGCGGAGGAGACCATGTTCAGCGAAGGCGGCTTCCCCGTCATGCCGGTCTATTACTACACCAATATGTACTGCGCTCACAAGCTGAAGAACATGGGCTACACCCCCATGGGATACTTCTTCATGCAGTACGCTCAGCCCGCAGAATAATCTGACAACAGGCTGACAGCGCAATGCTGACTACCGTGACCCGTCCGTTTCGGACGGGTCACTTTAGAAAGGAGACAGTATGGACAGGATCTTTTACAACGGCGTCATCAAGACCGTGGACGACGCGTACCCGGTCGTGTCTGCCGTGTGCGTGAAGAACGGCATCATCATGCACGTGGGCAGCGACGAGGAGATGCTGAAGTTCCGCTCGGAGCGGACAGAGCTCGTCGACCTGAAGGGAAACTTCATGATGCCCGGCTTTATCGATTCCCACATGCACATGGTGGGAACGTATTATACCCGCATGCAGCTGGATCTGGGTCCCTGCAGGACCAAGAGGGAAGTGCTGGATCTCCTGGCCGCCGAAGCGGACCGCATCCGCCGGGAAGGCAAGCCCGGGGAATGGGTCATGGCGGCGAATTTCAACCAGGATTACTGGGAGGACGACAAGAACATCCCCAACCGCCTGGAACTGGACGAAGCCTGCGGCGACGTGCCCTGCTATATGCAGCGCTGCTGCGGTCACACCGCTTCGCACAACACGAAAGCCCTGACCATCATGGGACTGATGGACGAGAAGGAAGGGCAGACGGAACACAACATGAAGTTCCTCGCGGACGGCACGCCGCAGGGCCAGCTCTTCGAAGGGGACGCGGGCCTCGTGATGGACTTCGCGGAAGTCCCGAGCGTGGAGGAATTCACGGAATGCATCCGGGTCGAGACGGCAAACTGCGCGAAACTCGGACTCGTGGGCATCCATTCCGACGACCTGAACATGACGGCTCCCGGCCGCGACGTGGAGAACCTTATGGCAGCATTCAAATTCGCAGGCGAAAACGGCCTGATGAGCTGCAAGGTCTACGAACAGTGCCGCATAGAGGACGCGGAAGGACTGAAGGCCTTCATCGAGAAGTATCCGAAGGGGACGGCCTACGGCACCCGCTTCGTGACCAGCTGCATCAAGCAGATGGGGGACGGTTCGCTCGGCGCGCATTCCGCGGTGCTCAGAGGTTCGTACGCCAACGATCCCGAGGCAAAAGGCGTGCGCATCCACACGGACGAAGAGATGAACGAGCTCATCCGCATCGCCCACGACGGCGGTTATCCCGCGGCGGTGCACTGCATCGGCGACGGCGCGGTGGAGCAGGTCCTGAACGCCATGGAACTGGCGCAGTACGAAAACCCGAAGCCCGACATCCGGCATGGCATCGTCCACTGCCAGATCATGGGCACGGACCAGGTGAAGCGCATGCAGCGGAATAACGTGATGGCCTACGTGCAGCCCGTGTTCTGCCGGGCGGACGCCGGCATCGTGGATGACTGCGTGGGTCCCGAACTCGCGAAGCAGAGCTACGACTGGCGGCTGATGGTCGATCTGGGCATCCATGCCAGCGGCGGTTCCGACTGCCCCGTGGAACCCTGCGACCCCATCCCGAACATCTATTACGCCGTGACCCGGGACAACGGAAAGGGCGGCAGCTGGTATCCGGAAAACGCGGTCACGATGGAAGAAGCCATCCGCATGTTCACCATCGAGGGCGCTTACGCCGGCTATGCGGAAGCGACCCGCGGATCCATCACCGTGGGCAAGTATGCGGACTTCGTGGTCCTCAGTCAGGATCTGACGAAGATCGCTCCGCAAGACATTCTGAAAACAAAGGTCCTGATGACCGTGCTCGAGGGCGAGACGGTCTATCAGGCGTAAACATAAAGCATTCAAAAGGAGGTAACTATGAAGTATGAAGTCAAGGGCGAACCCATGCCCGTCGTGATCTGCACGCTGGAAGCAGGCGAGAGGATGATCACCGAGAGCGGCTCCATGGTCTGGATGAGTCCGAACATGCAGATGGAGACGTCCGCGGGCGGCCTGGGCAAGGCGTTCGGCCGCATCTTCTCCGGAGAGAACATCTTCCAGAACATCTATACGGCACAGGGCGGTCCCGGTCTCATCGCGTTCGCGGCGAGCTTCCCCGGCTCCATCCGCGCGATCGAGATCACGCCGGATAAGCCCGTCGTCTGCCAGAAAGCTGCTTTCCTTGCCGCGACCGACGGCGTGCAGCTGTCCGTCTTCTTCCAGAACAAGGCTCTCACAGGCTTCTTCGGCGGCGAAGGATTCATCATGCAGAAGCTCTCCGGCCGCGGCATCGCCTTCATCGAGATCGACGGCAGCGCCGTGGAATACAGGCTCGAAGCAGGGCAGAGGCTCATCGTGGATACCGGCAACGTCGCCATGATGGACAGCACGGTCTCCATGGATATCCAGAGGGTGAAAGGCGCCAAGAACATGCTGTTCGGCGGTGAAGGACTGTTCAATACGGTCGTGACCGGCCCGGGCAACGTCGTTCTGCAGACCATGCCGCTCTCCAGTTTCGCCAGCACGATCGCGGCGGTACTGCCCAATAAGGATTGATTTCCGGCTGACCACAGGGACGGAGGCGTGAGCGGTGTTTCACTCTCCGTCCCTGCGTTACGTCCTCTTGACGCGTCATGAAAACGACTGTATAATAGTCAGGTAATTGATTCAGGCAGAAGGAGTTTTGAATGGCAGGCAAAAAAGGACAGCGCACGATCAATATCTATGCTTTCTTCTTTTCCCTGGTAGCATTTCTTTTCGTCATGCAGCTCGGAACGGGCATCGCAGGCGCACTCATGGGCTTCCGGTATCCGGACGGCCTGCTGGGGATGACGGGCGTCGTCAACACGATCTCGCTCATCATCGTTCTGACCGCCATTTTCCTCGCCGCGTCTTCCGCCGGCTTCATCGTCATCCGCAAGGCGGAAGCGGACAAGAAGAACTTCGTCATTTACCACTGCATCGTCATCGGGGTCATGGCACTGAGCGCGGTCTACGTCATCGGTGCGTACAAGAACGTGTGGTGGATCCTGCCGAACATCTTTACGATCGCCGCGACGGCTTACAGCCTCAAGAATGTCAACCGTTCGAGGTACGAGGTCGTCAAGGGCACCCGCGCGTGGCGCAATGAACAGGCGCGCAAGGAACGTGCGGAGATGCGGGCACAGATGAAGGCGGGCAAAAGAAAATAAAGCCTTCTCCATAAGGGCTGTTAGCTCAGTCGGTTAGAGCGCTTGCGTCACATGCAAGAGGCCGTTGGTTCGAGTCCAATACAGCCCACCAGCGCAGAAGCAGGGATCCGGAAGGGTCCCTGCTTTTCCTATGCCGCCGTTGCTTTTGGCAGTTTAATATGCTAAAGTGATTTTAACGGTAATTCATGCTTTTTCAGCGGAGGTATTTTATATGAAAAGAGTTGACATGATCGTAAAAGCCCCTCATTTCTACACCATGGAGGGCGAGGGCGTAGGCTATAAGACCGGCGTCGCCATGATCGTAAACGCGGGCAAGATCGAAGGCTTTGCCGATGCAGCGACAGTAGACAGCGAATATCAGGCCGACGAAGTGCTGGATCTGAAGGATCATGTCATCTTCCCGGGACTGATCGACGCCCACATGCACACGCTGGACAACGTGCTTAGAGGCCTGGCGCAGGACTCCAACAACTGGATGATGCTCGCGCTGCAGCCGTTCGTGAACGCCGCGACCCCCGAGGACAAGGTCAAGGGCAGCCGCGTGGCCATCATCGAAGCCATCAAGGCCGGTACGACCTGCCTCGGCGACTACAATATCGAAGTCGACAGCTGCGCGGAATTCATCACGAAGATCGGCGCGAGAGGCAATCTGGCCCCCATGTTCCGCGCCGCCAAGAGAAGGGTCTATTATCCCGGCGAGCTCTATGAGTTCGACGATGAGATGGGTGAACGCGAGATGAACGCGAATATCGAGACCTACGACCGCTGGCACGGCAAGGGCAACATCCGCATCCTGTTCGGCCCGCAGGGCGCCGACTTCATGAGCCCCGAGATGCTGCTCAAAGCCCAGAAAGCCGTCAAGGAGAGACACACCAAGATGCACCTGCACGTGCAGCAGGGAGACAGAGAGACGTTCCAGATCGTCCAGAGATACGGCAAGCGGCCGACGCAGTTCCTCGAAGAACTGGGCATCCTCGATAAAGATCTGATCGCGGTCCACCTGACTGACTGCAACGACGACGAGACCCGCATCATCGCCAAGAGCGGCGCGGGCATGGTCGTCAACCCGGCTTCCATCGGCATCATCGACGGCATCGTCTGCCCGTCCGTCGTGTTCCAGGAAGCGGGCGGCATGTGCGGTCTC
>JAFZRG010000167.1 GCA_017619985.1 Bacillota bacterium
GGACTTTACAACTTCCATCTGTTCAAGAACGAGGAAGACCGTGTCCGCAAGGTCGAGAACATCATCGAAGAGGTCGGCCTGCTCCCGGAGCATCTCACCCGTTACCCGCACGAATTCTCCGGCGGTCAGCGCCAGAGGATCTGCATCGCGAGAGCGCTCGCGCTGAGCCCGGAATTCATCGTCTGCGACGAGCCGGTCTCCGCGCTGGACGTTTCCATCCAGGCGCAGATCATCAATCTGCTGGAAGAGCTGCAGAACGAGCATAAGCTGACGTATCTGTTCATCTCCCACGACCTGTCCGTCGTCGAACACATCTCCGACACGGTGGGCGTCATGTACCTGGGCAACCTGGTGGAGTACGGCCTGAAGGAAGACATCTTCCGCAACCCGCTGCACCCCTATACCGAGGCGCTGTTCTCGGCCATCCCGGTGCCCGACCCGACCGTCAAGATGAACCGCATCGTGCTGGAAGGCAGCATCCCTTCGCCGGCCAATCCGCCGGAAGGGTGCAAGTTCCACACCAGATGCGCCAAGTGCATGGAAAAGTGCAAGCACGAGGTCCCCGTCCAGAAAGAGATGGAGCCGGGCCACTTCGTAGCCTGCCACCTGTATGATGAATAACGAAGAAGACTTCCGTCCGGATCCGGACGAACTGGAAGAGAATATGGTCGTCGCGGATATGAGCGACCTCGCTGCCAAGCGGCCCATCCTGCTTCCGTCCTTCGATGCTTTCAAAAAGAAGGACGGACCGAAAACGGCCGCATCGCAAACGCCCATCGACGCGGATGCCGAAGACATCAAGGCAGCCATGAAAGGCGCGCTCGGCGCGGGCCTTATGATATGGCTCGTGTATGTGATCGTGTTTGGGGCCTTTATTTTCCTCCTCACGCGCTTCTTCAGGTTCTTTTAGGGAAATATGTGTACGCAAAGAAAAACCCGCTGAAAAGCGGGTTTTTTGGTCTTTGTGATGATTTGCGCGAAAGCCTATCCTTCGCAGTTATATGCTTCGCAGTCGGCGGCTTCTTCGCATTCCCCGCAGACGCCGTCGCATTCCTCGAGACCGTAGTCGTATTCAGCGAATTCGATGAGGTCTTCGACGGGGTCATGCTCGTTGATGACCAGTTCGAGCACGTCGGGTCTGGAGTAGTGGCCTGTCGCATCGAATTCCATGCGGCTGGCCGGCACCTGCTGCATGTCGAGGTCGGCGTAGATGATGGCGTCCTTGTCCCAGATGGGCTCGGTCAGATAGTGGCCGTACGGGTCGATGACCGCGGAGCCGCCGTTGCACGGACGCTCGGGCAGGTTCTCATATTCGTGCGGGCAGTGGAAGTTCTTCGGATAATCGTCTTTGTGGAAGTTCTGGTTGACGTGGATGACGTAGCAGTGGCCTTCGATGGCGATGTGCTTGATCGTGTCGTGCCATTCCGCGTTGTTGTTCGTGTTGGGCGCCAGATAGATGGTGACGCCTTTTTCGTACAGCGCGACTCTCGCGAGCGGCATGTAGTTCTCCCAGCAGATCAGGGCGCCGATGTTGCCCCAGGGCGTGTCGACGACGGGGAATTCGCCCTTGTTGCCGTCGCCCCAGCACAGGCGTTCCGCGCCGGTCGGCTTGAGCTTTCTGTGGCGGGCGAGCAGGGCGCCGTCCGGTCCGAAGATGAGGTTCGTGCAGTACAGCGTGGCGTTCTCCAGGGATCTCTCGGTGATGCCGATGGAGACGTAGGCGCCTGCCTGGGCTGCGGCGTCCGCGAGGCGGTCGGTATCCTCGCTGGGCACGACGACGGAATTATCGTAATAGACCTTCCAGTCGAGTCTGCCGTACTTGTCGCGGTTTCCGACGGTGAATCCGAACGTGAGACCGAACGGATAGCAGGGGATGTAGCTCTCGGGGAAGACGATGAGTTCCGCGCCGTTGTTGCCTGCTTCGATGATCTCCTTGCAGGCCTTTTCGATGGTCGCGTCCTTGTCGAACATAACGGGGCCGGCCTGGATGAGCGCGATGCGGCAGGTATCTTTCAGATCTTTCATATGGTTCTCCTTATCGTGAAAATGGGTTATAATTAAAATGCTTACACAGTTATTATATCGGGTTCGAAAGCCTGCGACAATACGGAAGGAGGCCTATGGACGGTAAAAAATACAAGGTGGCGGTGATCGGCGGAGACGGTATCGGGCCGGAGGTCTGTGACGCCGCCAAACAGGTGATGCAGAGAGTATCGGAACTGGACGGGAACATCGCGTTCGGCTTCACGGACTTCCCCTGGGGCTGCGGCTGGTACAAGGAACACGGCCGCATGATGCCCGAAGACGGGCTGGAGATCCTCAAAGGGTATGACGCCATCCTGCTCGGCGCCGTAGGGCGTCCCGACGTGCCCGATCACGTGTCGCTGCACGGCCTGCTCATCGCGATCCGCCAGGGCTTCGACCAGTACGTCAACCTGCGGCCGGTCAAGCTGCTGAGAGGCGCGCCGTGTCCGCTGAAGGACGTGAAGCGCGAGGACGTGGACATGATCTTCGTCCGCGAGAACAGCGAAGGAGAATATGCCGGCAAGGGCATCCTCGAAGAGGACAGGGCCGAGCAGGTAGGCGTGTTCACGCGCAAAGGCTGCGAGCGCATCATCCGCTACGCGTTCGAGCTGGCGGTGAAGGAGGGCAGGCACCGCGTGACCAGCATCAGCAAGGGCAACGCGCTGAATTACTCCATGGTTTTCTGGGACAGGATCTTCGCCGAAGTCGCGAAGGAATATCCGCAGATCGAGGCGAACAGCCTCCTCGTGGACGCTGCGAGCATGTTCATGGTGCGCGACCCCGCCAGGTTCGACGTCGTCGTCTGCTCCAACCTGTTCGGCGATATCCTGACGGACCTCGGCGCCGCCATCGCGGGCGGCATGGGCATGTCGGCAGGCGCGAACATCGATCCGGAGAGGCGCTATCCGTCCATGTTCGAACCGGTCCACGGCTCCGCTCCGGACATCATGGGGCAGGAAAAGGCGAACCCCATGGCCACGTGTTGGGCGGCGTCCCAGATGATGGACTATTTCGGACGGCCGGACCTCGGAAGAAGGATCCTGACCGCGATCGAGGCGGTGCTGGCGGAAGGGAAGTGCCTGACGCCGGACCTGGGCGGGTCAGCGAAGACGTCCGAAGTGACCCGCGCGATCTTAGAAGCGTTATAACCCAAGGAAAAGGAGAACATAAATGGCAGAAAATTGCACACACGACTGCAGCGGCTGCGATAAGGACTGCAGCGAAAGAAAGACCGATTTTTCAGAACATCTCAACGAATACTCGTCCGTGAAGAAGGTGATCGGCGTCGTTTCCGGCAAGGGCGGCGTCGGCAAGAGCCTCGTGACGAGCATGCTGGCGGTATCGGCGGCGAGAAAAGGCATGAAGACCGCTATCCTGGACGCGGACATCACCGGACCGTCCATCCCCAAGGCGTTCGGGCTTCATGACAAGGCCTACGCGGTGGACCAGGGCATCGTTCCCGTACAGACCGCGAGCGGCATCGACGTCATGTCCTTAAATCTGCTCATCGACAACGAGACCGACCCCGTCGTCTGGAGAGGGCCCATCATCGCGGGCACGGTCAAGCAGTTCTGGACGGACGTCATCTGGGAAGATGAGGACGTGATGTTCATCGACATGCCTCCCGGGACCGGCGACGTGACGCTCACCGTGTTCCAGAGCCTGCCCATCGACGGACTGATCATCGTCACGTCCCCGCAGGAACTCGTCGGCATGATCGTAGAAAAGGCGGTCAAGATGGCGAACCTGATGAACATCCCCGTGCTGGGCATGGTGGAGAACATGAGCTTCGTCGAATGCCCGAACTGCGGCGAGAAGATCTATCCCTTCGGCGCGAGCCGTCTCGTCGAACTGGCGGAGAAATACAAGATCCGCCTGGCCGCGTCGCTGCCCATCGACCCGAAGCTGGCCGAAGCATGCGACAAGGGCCGCATCGAGGAATTCGAAGGCAGCTGGCTCGACGGCATCGTCGACGTCATTCAGAATCTGTAGGTGACCCCATGCTGACCGGAAAACAGAGAGCGTATCTGCGGGGGCTGGCGCAGCAGCTGCAGCCTGCGGTATACATCGGAAAAGAGAACCTGACCGCCGCGGTGGTCACGGAGATGCACGACTATCTGAACGCGCACGAACTGCTGAAGGTGAAGATCCAGGAAGGGTCGGATCTGGATGCGAAAGAGGCGGCCAACGAGGCTGCGCAGCGCCTGGGAGCGGACTTCGTGCAGGCGATCGGCCGCCGTTTCGTGCTGTACCGCCGCGCGGATGATCCCGACAAGCGCACCATCGTATTGCCGAAATAGGAGGCGAACCATGAAGATCACATATTACGGTCATTCCTGCTTTACGTTGGAATCTCAAGGGTTCCGGATTGTGGTTGACCCGTATAGGGATTATGTCCCCGGCTATCAAAAGCTCGATCTGGAGGCTGACGCGGCCTATTGTTCCCACGGTCACGACGACCACTGCTGGGTACAGGCGGTCACGATGCGCGAAAGCGGCGCAGAGGATCCGTTCACGGTCACGGAGATCGCGGGATTCCACGACGATGTACGCGGCGCGAAGCGCGGACCGAATACCATGCGCGTCTTCGAGGCGGAAGGGCTGAAAGTCGCGCACCTGGGTGACATCGGCTGCCTGCCGCCGGAAGAGGATCTCGAAAAACTGAAGGGGCTCGATGCCTGCCTGGTGCCGGTCGGAGGGTTCTACACCATCGACGCGAAGCAGGCGAAGGCGCTCATGGACATTCTTCAGCCGCGGGTCATCATCCCCATGCATTACCGCCTGGGCAAGTTCGGCTTCGCGGAGATCGGGGAACTGAAGACGTTCACGGATCTGTATGAGAACGTGCAGTTCGCGGGGTCACAGTCCATCGAGCTGAAGAAAGATTACCCGAACGGCGTCGTCGTTTTGCACTGCGAGTAGGCATTTGAAAGCACGGAGGAGTTCCATGTCCGAACGGTATCACGACATCCCATGGAGAAGGCAGGAGGACCTGGACCGGTTCGCGGTGCGCAGGAACGTGCCCGTCTGGATCGGCGGTAAAAAGGTGATCGCAGACCGCGTCGTCAAGACCTGCTGCCCGCACAACTGCTACGACACCTGCGGCGAACTCGTCTACGTCAAGGACGAGAAGGTGATCAAGATCGAGGGCGATCCGGATCACCCCATCACAAAGGGTCACCTCTGCCTGAAAGGTTTCGCCAACGTGCAGAAGATCAACAGTCCCGACCGGATGAAATACCCGCTGCTGCGCACGGGCGAGCGCGGGGAGGGCAAGTTCCGCCGCATCACCTGGGACGAAGCCATGGACTGGATGGTCGAAAAGATCCATGCCATCCAGGCGCAGTACGGGCCCGAAGCGATCCTGGAGTACTGCTATTCCGGCAACCGCGAGCACATGGCGAAAGCCGTGGCCGGAAGGCTTTGGAACCTCATGGGCGCTTCCAAGCTCGTCGGCAGTTTCTGCCTGCTGTCCGGCGTCGCCGGGTCCGTGGGCACCGTGGGCAGCCAGTTCACGATGGACCCGCAGATCTGGTCCGAACACGCCGATAC
>JAFZRG010000168.1 GCA_017619985.1 Bacillota bacterium
ATGACACAAGCCGCCTGGTTGAAGGGTCCCTACTCGCCCAACTTCGCGCAGAACGCGGCGATTTTTTCCACGTTTTCCGCTGCCGGCTTGTCTTTCGGATCGATCAGGATCAGCTCTGCCTCCAGCGAAGAGATGCCCAGCACTTCTTTCAATCTGCCGAACGCTTTTTCCGCGCCGGAACCGCTCTGGCACGCAAACGCGGCTTTGTGGCAGTTTCTCAATGCATCTTTGTTCTCTTTCACGAACGTACGGACCGGCGGGGTCACGTTGCTTGCCCAGACGGGGAATCCGAAAATGACCCTGTCATAAGCCGCTGCGTCGAACTCATAGCGCCTGAGGACAGGTGTTTCAGCCATGACAGCCGCCTTGCCGCCCCAGAGGAATTTCTTAAACCCTTTGCCCGGATAAGCGGCGACGGGTTCGATGCGCAGCGTATCCGCGCCGAGGATCTCCGCAATCTGTTCCGCAGCCCACTTCGTGTTGCCGCTCATGGAATAGTAAACGACGATCGTTTTCATATCCTTTTATCTCCTGAACTGCTGTTATTCCGCGACTTCCCCGTAACAGGAGAACGTCTGCGCTTTCGTGATCCGCACAGGCACGATCTGTCCGATCAGCGAGGGATCGCCCGGCAGATCCACGGTCTTGCCGCTCTCCGTGCGGCCCGTCAGCATGTTCTTGTCCGTCTTGGAATACCCTTCGATCAGCACCGGCAGGATCCTGTCCTGATCCTCCGCGGACTTCTCTTCCTGGATCTCGTGCACCAGTTCGATCAGGCGGTTGAAGCGCTCATGCTTGACCGCTTCGGGCACCTGGTCCTCCATCGCAGCCGCAGGCGTGCCTTTCCGCACCGAATACAGGAACGTGAACGCGGAATCGTAGCGGACTCTGCGCACCAGATCCATGGTATCCAGAAAATCTTCTTCTGTCTCCCCCGGGAATCCGACGATGATATCGGTCGAAAGCGCGATATCCGGGCAGGCTTCTCTGAGTTTTTCTACCCTTTCGAAGTATTTTTCGCGGTCATAGTGCCGGTTCATCTTCTTCAGGATGGCGTTGCTCCCGCTCTGCACGGGCAGATGGAACGCGTGGCACAGGTGCCTGCAGTCGCGGAACGCTTCGATCAGATCGTCGGACAGATCCTTGGGGTGGCTCGTCATGAAGCGGATGCGTTCGATGCCTTCGACCTCGTCCACCATGCGCAGCAGCTTCGCGAATTCCACCTGCTGCCCTTCCGGCTCCTCCAGATAGCAGTAGCTGCCTTCGCCGTGCTTCACCTTGCCGTAGGAGTTCACGTTCTGGCCCAGCAGGGTCACTTCCTTGCAGCCGTGCGCCGCCAGATCCCTCACTTCCGCCAGGATGTCCTCCGGCCGTCTGCTGCGCTCCCGGCCCCGCGTATAGGGCACGATGCAGTACGTGCAGAAGTTGTTGCAGCCGTACATGATGTTCACGAACGCCTTGAACGGATACTCCCTCGCCGCGGGCAGACCTTCCGCGATGGCGCGGCCGTCTTCCCAGACTTCCACGACCTTCTGATTCGTCTCGCGCACGCCCCGCAGCAGTTTCGGGAATTCCGACACGTTGTGCGTGCCGAACACGAGGTCCACCCAGGGATATTTCTGTTTCAGGGTGTCGATGACGTGCTGCTGCTGCATCATGCAGCCGCAGACGCACACGGTCTTGGACGGGTCGTCCTCCTTGGGATGCTTCAGCTGCCCGAGCACGCCGAAGAACTTCTTGTCCGCGTTCTCGCGCACGCTGCAGGTGTTCAGGATGACGACGTCCGCTGACGTTTTATCTTCCGTTTTGACAAAACCATCCGCCTCCAGCATGCCCGCCAGCGTTTCCGAGTCGCGCTCGTTCATCTGGCAGCCGAAGGTGATGATGTGATACGTTTTCGCCATTTACAGCAGGTCCTTTACCAGGGTCTCGTTCTCGCCCTTTCTTGCGCGGGTCATCAGCGCGTGGACCGCGTCGGCCGCGCTCACTTCGCCCTGCACGACCTTGTAGATCGCTTCCGTAATGGGCATCTCGACGCCCAGTTTCTTCGACAGGCGGTACGCCGCGTCCGCCGTATACATGCCTTCGACGACCATGCCGACTTCCTTCACAGCTTCTTTGGGTTCCATGCCCTGGCCGATCAGGATGCCGCAGCGGCGGTTGCGCGAGTGCATGGAGCAGCACGTAACGATGAGGTCGCCCACGCCGGACAGGCCGGAGAAGGTCTCGGGCTTTGCCCCGAGTCTGACCCCCAGACGGGTCATCTCGACGATGCCGCGGGTCATCATGGCGGCCTTGGCGTTGTCGCCGTAGCCCAGGCCATCCGCGATGCCGGCGCCGAGCGCGATGATGTTCTTCAGGGAACCGCCGAGCTCCAGCCCCGCCACGTCGTCGTTCGTGTAGATGCGGAAGAAATCGTTCATGAAGATATCCTGCACCTCGCGGGCCAGATTCATATCTCTCGAAGCGACCGCCACGGTCGTCGGCATCTCGCGGCCGACTTCCTCTGCGTGCGACGGACCGGACAGCACGACGTACTTCACGGACGGCTTGACGAAATACGCGATCTCAGACATGCGCTGCAGCGACGCCTGTTCGATGCCCTTGGCCACGTTCACGACCAGGGCGTCTTCGGGCATCAGGGCCAGCGCGACCTGGAACGCGACGCGGAAATGCTGGGCGGGGACGCCGAACAGCACGAGATCCGCATCCTTCAGGCATTCGCGCTCCTCCATGCAGATCTCCACGCCGTCGGGAAGCCTGACCCCGGGCAGGTACCGCACGTTCTCGCGGTTGGCCTGCATCTCCTGCAGGTGGGCGGTATCGAGGTCCCACATGCGGACGGAATGGCCGTTGAGGGCGAGCGTTTTCGCCAGGGCGGTGCCCCAGCTGCCTGCGCCGATGACTGCGATTTGTTTGCTCATTTGCAGCTCCTTATTTCTTAAAACTGATCTTGCTTTCTTCGTGATTCATCAATTTCTTTATATTGCTTCGGTGCTTGTAGATGACGATGATCCCCAGCACCAGCGCATACCAGAAGAAACCGGGCGCGAAATGCAGCGCCAGAAGAGGCATGGCTACGGCTGCTGCCAGCGAGCCCGGAGAGACCATCTTTGTGGCCACGAAGGCGATGACAGCGATACCAAGCTCCAGCAGGCCGTACAGCGGCGAGATGGCCAGCAGCACGCCGAGCCCTGTGGCGATGCCTTTGCCGCCCTTGAAGCCCCAGCAGACCGGGTACATGTGCCCGATCTCCACGAGGAAACCGCACAGATACGCCAGCGGCGCACCTCCTATCGCGCGGCCGATCAGGACCGCTGCGACGCCCTTCAGCACGTCGATGAGCAGGGTCACCGCGGCGGCTTTCTTACCGTAGACCCGCAGCATGTTCGTCGTGCCCGGGTTGCCGCTCCCCTGCTTGCGGATATCGCCGTCCCTGCCGCCGATTGCGCGGCTCACGAGGATGGCCGGTGAGATGTTGCCGAGAAAATAGGCAGCGATGCAGGCCGCGATCGTCCAGACGTTAGTCATCGTCCTTCTCCCCTGTCTCGCGGAACACGAACTTGATGGAGGTACCCGCGAAGCTGTAAGCGTCGCGGATCTTGTTCTACAGGTATCTGGAATACGAGAAATGCATCA
>JAFZRG010000169.1 GCA_017619985.1 Bacillota bacterium
AGTCGGAAGCCATCTCTGCCCGGACACCCTCGCGGCGATCGAGCAGCTGAAGAAAGACGGAAAAGAGTTCGAATTCATCGATATCCTGAACAGCCACGAGGAGCTGAAGGTCTACCTCGCGCTGCGCGACAAGGATCCCCTGTACGACGGGATCCGCGGAACGGAGCGCATGGGCATCCCTGCCTTCATCAAGGACTGCGGCTGCGTGACCCTGGACATCGCAGAGATCTGACCAAAATGAAAAACGGAGCCCGCGGGCTCCGTTTTTTATTGCCTGAGCGGCCGTCAGCCGCTTTTTTTCATGTCTTTGAGTTCTCCGTACGTGAAGAACGCGAGGCCGGTCCAGATGATCGCGAAGGCGATAAACTGCACGAGTTCGAACGGTTCCCCGAACAGCCAGATGCTCAGGATAAGCGAGATCGACGGCGACACGTAGCCTACGAGGCCTGCCGCGAACAGCCCCGCTTTGTTGGTGCATTCGGCGAAGAGCATCAGCGGCGTCGCGGTCAGGATGCCGGCAAAGAGCAGCAGCGCGAGCTTCCATGGAGCGTCCGCGGAAGCGGCGATAGCGCCCTGTCCGCGGTATTCATAAACAGCGATGACCCCGAGCGCGACCGGCGCCAGGAAGACGGTCTCATAAAACAGCGACAGGATGGGCGGCTGGGACAGACCCTTCTTCGCTGCGCCGTACACGGAGAACGAGAGCGCAAGCAGCAGAGAGACCGCAGGAAGGCGCCGGTAATAGAGCACGATCACCGCGATGCCCGCCGCGGCAAAGGCCAGGGCGAGACCCTTGTATTTGTTGAGCCGGTCACCGAAGAACAGCATGCCGAACAGGCAGACGACCACGGGTTCGATGTAGTAGCCGACGGAGGTGGCGATCACCTGATCGGCGTTCACGGCCCAGATGTAGACAGACCAGTTGACCGTGATCAGCACGCCGGCCAGGAAAAACTTCAGCAGGAGTTTTTTGTCTTTGAACGGCGCGTACAGTTCCTCTTTCGAATACCTGCTGCGCGCGAGGATCCAGCTCGAAACGGCGCACAGAAGCACCCGGTAGAAGATGATGACCATCGAATCTATCGGGCGCAGCGCGTGCCAGTAGATGGGCAGCACGCCCCACAATATGTTGCTCAAAAGGCCGGCAAGAAGCCCGCGCCGTCTTTCATCCATGCTATTTCAGCTTTTCAAAAGTCCTTTCTTCCGCCCTCGACATATCACTGTTTAAGGCTTCGTCTCTGTATTTCTCCAGCGTCGCGAGGTCGTTCACCTGCTGCTCCTCGTCCCAGGCCTTCGTAAACGTCCCGTCCTTGATCTGGTCGTAGCGCTCCCGCAGGAATTCCCGGATCGGGGTGGGGTCGAACGCGCGGAAACTCCGCAGCTGACCGAACTGGGACGTGTGGGAATGGAACGGCATCTGGCGGTACATTCCCAGTTCCGCGGCCTTTTCCATCATGTACATCGGTTCCTTGGACAGATACGCTTCCATCAGGACGGCTTCTTCGGGGTGACCCATCGTCTGGGCCAGCAGCTTGAACGACTCGTCGAACACGTGATAGATGATGGGCCAGGTGCCCTGTTCCGCCATGAGGTCGAGCATCGTTTCGTCGTCGAACGTGACTTCGATCGCGCCTTTCTTCGTCGATCCGATCGCCTTGCACAGGGCCTTGCCGTACTCGAGCGCCTTGCCGGACGCGTCCTGCGCCACGCCCACGAAGGAAGGGAACCCTTCTCCGCGCAGGAACAGTTGCCGCACGCCGTCGCCGATCATGCGGGGCGCCGCCATCACGACGTCGACGAACGCGGGCGGTACGATCTTCTTGAACGTGATGTTATAAGCGGAGGCAAAGTTGACGATATTGCCCTGCTCCAGACCCGGCGCGATCTGCTTTTCGAAGATCTCCGGCGCGTATTCGTCCGGAAGCAGCATGAAGATGATGTCCGCTTCTTTTACGGCCTCTTCGATGGGTTTGACCGCGAAGCCGTCCTCTACCGCCTGGTCGTAGGAACTGTCTCTGCGGCTTCCGACGATGATGCTTGCAACACCGGAATCCCTCATATTCAGGGCCTGCGCGCGCCCCTGGTTGCCGTATCCGATGATCGCGATGGTCTTGTCCTTTACCAGGCCGAGATCGCAGTCTTTGTCGTAATAGATCGTTGCCATAGCTGCTTTGTCCTTTCTCAGAGAGGGTCCTGTTTCTGCGTTGTTTTTATCATTATATCATCTTTGCATGCGGTCCCGCGACAGGCGAAAAAGAAAACGGAGCCCGGAGGCTCCGCTTTCGCATCGTTGTTTTTTATTTCGCGCTGACCGCTTTGCGGAACTCCTCGAGGGAGGGTTCGATCTCGGGGACGGCCGGCAGGCGGTCTCTGACGACCTCGGGCACTTTGATGCCCAGGGAGCTGATGAGCACGACGACCTTCTCGTCTTTTCCGATCTTGCCGTCCGCGACCAGCTTCTTCAGGGCCACGAGGGACGCGCAGGAGGAGGTCTCCGCGAATACGCCTTCCGTGCGGACCAGCAGTTCCTGCATCGCGAGCGCTTCGGCGTCGGAAGAGGCTTCCGCTGTGCCGCCGCAGGCGCGCAGGGCCTTCATGGTGTGGTAAGCGGTGGTGCCAACGGCGATGGCGGTCTGGATGGACTATCTGGATCAGGCCCGCTGAAGCATTGATTTACAGCTTGTTCAGCGCCTCGTCGAATTCGGCGATGATGTCTTCGGGCTCCTCCAGGCCGATGGAGAAACGCAGCGTGCCCATCGTGATACCGGCAGCCTTCAGCTCCTCTTCGTTGTAGGCTCTGTGGCTCGTCTTGGCCGGATACGACAGCGACGTGGTGTAACTCGCAAGGCTCGGAACGAACTTGATATGCTTTAAGTTCGCGATGAAGTCGCTCGC
>JAFZRG010000170.1 GCA_017619985.1 Bacillota bacterium
CGTCAAGTTCCTGGGGTATTCCTGCGATACCGCCATCTTCCTGAACGCAGCGATCGCGGATGTGGCGAAGTATAAAGAAGATCTCTAGACCCGTTTTTCAAAATTAAATAAAAAAGTATTGGACAAGCGTGTTGGCAGCGTGTATAATTCATAATGTTCTGAATTATGGTGCCTTGGTCCAGTGGTCAAGACGCTAGCCTCTCACGCTGGAATCAGGGGTTCGACTCCCCTAGGCACTACCAACAACAAAAGACCCCACCTGATAAGGTGGGGTCTTTTGTTGTGCGATAAATGTGCCCGGGGGAGTCGAATCCGAAAGGGCGGAAAGGTCCAGTGGACCTTTCCGGTCCGAGCACGCCCGGGGCGCGCGCAGGACGGCGGGTTTTGCTGCAGGCAAAAGACGCGTAACTCCCCTAGGCACTACCAGGTAAGGATAATCCGAAGCATTTTGTCTACGGCAAAGTATTCGGATTATTCTTTTATTTCTATAATCCAAAAGAGAGCGGAAAGTCGTTTGCAAAAGCTCATACCACTGGTTCTGATATGGCTTATATTGGCGAAATATCATCTCCTTGCCCATAATATTTCGGCTAACTATTGTGCGTCCGTTGCATTGTGGTATAATGTAGCTGAAATATAGTGGGCATGCCCATAAAAAAGAAGGATGAAAATGATTGCACGCGATAAGTATCTTAACCAATTGGTTAAGAAAATGAATAACGGAAAGATCAAGATCATTACCGGGATTCGCAGGTGCGGGAAATCTGTGCTGTTGAATGAACTCTTTTACCAATACCTTCTTGCTCAGGGAGTGACAGATGACCATATTATTCGGTTGTCGTTAGAGGATAGCGTGAATGCAAAATACAGAAATCCCTTCTTTCTGGATGAACATATCCGCTCTCTTTTGACGGATTCACAACCGTATTATGTCCTGCTTGATGAAATACAAAATGTTGTTTCTGTCAGGAATCCATGGATCGAAGTAAGCGATTCGGTTGATAGAATTGGATTCCCGGATGTGCTGATGGGACTGATGAAGATCCGGAATGTCGATCTTTACGTTACAGGAAGCAATTCGAAAATGCTGTCAACAGATGTCATCACACAATTTCGCGACCGGGGGGATGAGGTTCATTTGAATCCATTCTCTTTCAAGGAGTTTTATGACGCATTCCAAGGTGACAAGGAGGCTGCATGGAAGGAATACTATACCTATGGCGGCCTTCCAAGAGTGTTGGAACTCGAAACGCATAAAGAGAAAGCGGACTATCTGAGCCAGCTGTTTCACAATACCTATCTGAGGGATGTTATGGAAAGAAACGACATCCGAAATGACGAGGAAGTTTTGGATGATCTTCTGAACTTTATTGCTTCTTCCATCGGTTCGTTAAGCAACCCCTCACGTCTTTCGAATACATTTAAATCGACGAAACATAAAAACATTTCTTCTGAAGCAATCAAACAGTACCTTACGTACTTTGAGGAGGCATACCTGATCAGCGAATCGAAGAGGTATGACGTCAAAGGGAAAAAGTATATCGATACGCCATTGAAATATTATTTTACAGACTTAGGGCTGCGGAATGCCTGGTTGAATTACAGCCAGCTGGAAGAAAATCATATCATGGAAAACATCCTGTACAACGAGTTGATCATGCGCGGTTATTCTGTGGATGTAGGTGTAGTGGAGTATCAGTATAGGGATAAAGATAACAAGAAAACAAAGGTCCAGCTGGAAGTCGATTTTATCGCAAGAGATTCCGGGGATACCTGCTACATTCAATCCGCTCTGCATGTTGATACGGATGAGAAACGTGAACAGGAGATCAACTCTCTGAAGCGCATCCACGATTCTTTTAAAAAGATCGTGGTTGTCAGGGACGATATCATGCCCTACAAAGATGAAAACGGCATATTGTTTATCGGCATCAAAGAGTTTCTGCTGCAGGAAGATTCGATGCGGAAATGATGGCGTTTGTCAATTAAGCAAAACTGTTTTCGGATAAGCGCATTTTGCCGCTATGAGGATATACAACAGATGAAGAATATATTCAGCAGTATTTTTCATAAAGATCTGAAAGAAAAAGTGAATAAGGAAGAGAAAGAGTATTGTCTTTGTTGCGATTTCGGATACGACATTACTTCTCCGATCCCGTCGTTAGAGCCTCTCCATAAGAACTCCCACTGCCTGGTTCCTGCTGTTGTCGGCACGACGGTGAAGCTGTTCCCGGGAGATTCGGAGCGGTTTGAGTATGCGGATTTCGTTTCCTTTATCACGGATGAAAACGGACAGATCGATGGCATAAAATGCAGGATCAGGCCGGATAACAAAATAATAGAACTTTTGGGTGACCCGGAAAACCTGATATGGGAAGTAGATCTGGTCTGCGGAAAAGAAGTATATGTCGAAGACAACAACTATGAGAACGGGAAAAATACCCATACATATCGCAAATTGCTTCTGCAAACCAAAGACCGGGCTGTAGACTGCCTATAGAGACCTGTCATATGGATCAATGGAAGACGTGCACGACACAGAAAGGAGACACACCATGCCGATCAGCAACATCATTCCCAACGCGAAAAACCTCATCGCCATGCGCACGGATCCTGACAACCGTCCGGAGCTCAACCGGGCGCTGGCATACGTAAAAGACCAGCTCAAAGGCTTCACCGTCGAAGATTTCGAGCGCAATGGCGCGACCAGCATCCTCGCGTATCGCGGCGACACCCGTCCGGAGAAGTTCAAGGTGATCCTGAACGGCCACCTGGACGTCATCCCTGGCAAGGACTGGCAGTACGAAGCCCGCGTCGAAGGCGACAGGATGTACGGCGTAGGTTCCATGGACATGAAGACCAACGACTGTGTCATGCTGGAAGTCTTCAAGGATATGGTCGACAAAGTCCCGTACCCGCTGGGCCTGCAGATCGTGACGGACGAAGAGATCATGGGCTTCAACGGCACCGGTTACCAGGTCGAGGAGGGGGTCAAGGCGGACTTCGTCATCGCTGGTGAGACCACGCAGTTCGACATTGTCAGCCGCTCCCGCGGTATCCTGGAATTCAAGGTGACCGCTCACGGGGTCACCGCCCACGGCGCCTATCCCTGGCGGGGCGAGAACGCTGTCGAAAAGATCATCCGGTTCATCGATAAAGTGTACGAACTCGTTCCCAACCCCGAGACGCAGGAGTGGAAGACCAGCGTGAACCTGGCCAATATCGAGGTGCCGAACAAGGCTTACAACAAGGTCCCCGACGTCGCGTCCTGTATGCTGGACATCCGCTTCACCGAGGAGGACGCCGACACGATCCTTGAGCGGGTCAAGGCCATCGTTCCGGAGGATTTCGACTTCGAGGTCTACTGCAACGGGTCGATGCTCTATGTGGATGACGACGATTTCTATCTGCAGAAGATCAAGGAAGCCGTGAAGAAGGTCGTCGGAAAGGACCCCGTCTGCTACGGCGCCTACGGTACGTCCGACGCGCGCTTCTACACAGAGCACGGCATGAAGGGCGTGGAATTCGGCCTCGTCGGCGGCGGCATCGGGACCGATGAAGAGTGGGTCAGCATCAAGAGCGCTGAAGACTTTTACAACGTGCTCGTCACGTTCCTGGAGAGCCTGTAACGGAGGAAACATATGCCTGAATTATTGGTCGAGGTCACGAGAGGCCCCATCGTCGAATCGCGCCACTACGGCAGCGTGGCCGTGTGCAACAGCAAGGGCGAGATCATCGCCAAGGCAGGCGACCCTGAGATGGTCACCTATATCCGCTCCGCGTGCAAGCCGCTCCAGGCGCTGAACCGGTTCTGTTCCGGCGCGGCGGAGAAGTTCGATTTCACGACGAAGGAATATGCCATCATGTGCTCGTCGCACTACGGGGAACCCATGCATCAGGAAGTGATCCTGGGGCTGCTGGAGAAGATCGGCTGTTCTTTGGACGATCTTCTGACGGGGGCGCCGTATTCGATCCGTCCCGATTACTATAAGGAGCAGCTGTGGGACCACCATGAGCTGAAGCCCTACAACTCAGACTGCTCCGGCAAGCACTGCGGATTTCTGGCGGACTGCATCGCGAGCGGCTATCCCAAAGCGGGTTACAACGAGCCGGATCATCCGCTGCAGAAAGACGTCCTGAAGATCGTATCGGAGATCACCGAGGTGCCCGAGAATGAGATCGCGATCGGCGTCGACGGATGCAGCGTACCGGTGCACGGACTGCCGCTGAAGAATATGGCGATGGCGTACGCAAAATTTTCGACGCCTGAGAAACTTCCGGAAAAGTACAGGAAAGGCGCACAGATCTTAGCGGATGCCATGAACGCGGAGCCTGACATGCTGGCCGGCCCCGGAGGTTTCTGCAGCGAATTTCTGAAGGCGACGCACGGGAAATTCGTCGGAAAACTCGGGGCAGAAGCGGTCTACTGCGTCGGCGTACGGGGAAAGGATCTCGGGATCGCAGTCAAGATCGAAGACGGCAACATGTACCGGCCGCTGTATCCCGCCGTCATGAGCGTGCTCGATCAGCTGGGCCTCCTGACGGATCAGGAAAAAGAAGCGCTCAAACCGTTTATCGAGCCGCCGATCCTGAACGACCATGGCAACGAAGTGGGAGTCGTAAGACCGGCGTTCAAACTCGAATTTACCGGCCGGTGACAGGAGGAAATACCGGAATGTCTATATTAGCGGCTTTTATGGTCCCTCACCCGCCCATGATCGTCCCTGCGGTCGGCATGGGAAGCGAGGAGCAGGTGAGAGAGACGTCGCGGGCGTACGAGCAGGTCGCGGAAGAGATCGCGGCGCTGAAGCCCGGGACCATCATCATCACCAGTCCGCACAGCGTGATGTACGCGGACTATTTCCATATCTCTCCCGGCAGCAGTGCGAAGGGTTCGCTGCGGCGTTTCCGCGCGCCGGAAGTGAAGTTTTCGGAAGAATATGACACGGATCTTGTAAAGCGGATCTGCGAACTGGCCGACGCGGAAGGATTTCCTGCGGGAACGCTCGGAGAAAGGGACGCCGAACTGGATCACGGCACGATGGTGCCCCTGTGGTTCATACGGAATGCGTATAAGGGCGGGAAAATCGTGCGGATCGGCCTGTCCGGTCTTCCCTTCACCGATCATTACCGCCTGGGACAGATCATCGCCCGCGCTGTTGCTGACACCGGCAGGCGCACCGTACTGGTCGCCAGCGGTGATCTGTCGCACAAACTGCAGACCTACGGACCTTACGGGTTCGCCCCGGAGGGACCCGAATACGACCGCCGCATCATGGACGTTTGCGCCCGGGCGGCGTTCGGAGAGCTGTTCGATTTCGATGAAAATTTCTGCGAAAAGGCGGCGGAGTGCGGCCACCGTTCGTTCGTGATCATGGCAGGCGCCTTCGACGGCCAGCAGGTAAAGGCGACGGCCTTGTCTCATCAGGACGTCACGGGTGTGGGCTACGGGATCTGCACGTTCTATCCGGAAGGATCGGATGAAAACAGGCGTTTCCTGGACGCTTACGAAAAGAAACTCGAGGCGGAATCTCTGGTGAAAGCGGAAAAGAGCGACCTCTACGTCAGGCTGGCCAGAGCTTCCGTGGAATCCTGGGTGAAGGCCCGCAGGCGCATTTCCGTGCCGGACGGTCTGCCGGAGGAAATGCTGTCCGACCGCGCCGGCGCCTTCGTCTCCATCCATGAGAACGGACGGCTGCGCGGGTGCATCGGCACCATAGGCCCGACGGAGGACTGCATCGCGGAGGAGATCATCCAGAACGCGATCAGCGCCTCTTCCCGCGACCCGCGGTTTTCGCCCATCACGGAGAAGGAACTGAAGAGCCTGGAGATCAGCGTCGACATCCTCGGAGAACCGGAACCTGTCGATTCGCCCGATGCGCTGAACGTAAAGGAATACGGCGTCATCGTGAGCTGCGGCGGCAGGCGCGGCCTGCTGCTCCCGAACCTGGACGGCGTGGACACTGTGGAAGATCAGATCCGCATCGCGCGTCAGAAGGGAGGTATCCGCGAGACCGATCCGTACACGCTGCAGCGCTTCCGGGTCGTCCGGCATTATTGATCATCGAAAGGACATCCTATGGCACAGTGCGGCGTCTGCTTCCGGCATTGCAAAATCGAAGAGGGTTCCCTCGGCTTCTGCGGCGCGAGGACCGCGAAGAGCGGCAGAGTCGAGGCATATAACTACGGCAGGATCACGGGGCTGGCGCTCGATCCCATCGAGAAGAAGCCCCTGAACCGGTTCCATCCCGGCAGCCTCATCCTCTCCGCGGGCAGTTTCGGCTGCAATCTGCGCTGCCCGTTCTGCCAGAACTGCGATATCTCCTGGTCGGAAGAGGCGAAGCGTCACGCCGAAACGGCGGAAACGCTGACCTCGGAAGAACTGGTCAGCCTGGCAGATCGCCTGAGGATCCGCGGCAACATCGGCATCGCGTTCACGTATAACGAGCCCCTCATCGGATACGAATTCGTGCGGGATACGGCAAAACTGGCGAAGGAAAGAGACCTGAAAACGGTCATGGTCACGAACGGGACTGCGGAACGGGCTGTCCTGGACGAACTTTCGCCTTATATCGATGCCATGAACATCGACCTGAAGGGCTTCACCGACCGCTATTACGGCAAAGTCCTCGGCGGCAGTCTGCAGCAGGTGATGGCGTTCATCGAAGAAGCGGTAAAACACTGCCACGTGGAACTGACCACGCTGATCGTCCCCGGCGAAAACGACAGCGAAGAGGAGATGCGCGAGCTGTCCGCCTGGGTCAGCGCGCTGAAAAACCCGGACGGCGCGGACGTTCCGCTCCACATCAGTTGCTTCTTCCCGCGGTTCCATATGACGGACCGGCAGGCGACGGACGTCGGCAAGGTCTATCGCCTGGCGGAAGTGGCGAGAGAAAACCTCGAATTTGTCTATACGGGAAACTGTTGAATAGTTACAAACCTGCAGTTTTTTGATAAAATATATTGGTTAGAGAAATTTCGACAGAAAGGATCCACCCATGGACTATCCCAA
>JAFZRG010000171.1 GCA_017619985.1 Bacillota bacterium
CAGGATCTGATAGCCCTTGCCCTTGAGCATATCCACGATATCGTACGGCACCTGGCCCGCGTGGATGAGCACCTTGTCGTGCCCGATCGGATTGAGGATGCCGTCGATGTGGATGTTGCTGTACGGCTGCTGCATGTGGTAGCACGTGACCCCCATGCGCTCGAGTTCCGTCTTCACCTGCTCGTAGCCGCTGCGGTTGCAGCGCGCACCGGTGGACAGGATACAGGTCTTCTCGTCGATCCAGCACGCGTTGGCCCCTTCGAACCGGCCGTCGCCGGCCACGGTCTTCAGGATGGGCACGCCGAGTTTCGCCAGCGCCTGCGCTACGTAGCGCTCCTCGCCCCGTCTGGCCGCCATGCCCGGACGCGTGATGATCGCGCCTTCCGGGGTCATGAACATCAGGTCGCGGCAGAAGATGGCGTTGGGCCTGTCGTCGCGGGTCTCCTCGACGTAGTAGACCTTCGCGCCGAAATCGCGGTACGCCTGGGCCACCGCGTCGTGCTGCTTTCTCAGCAGTTCCACGTCCACGGGATCGTCGGAGAAGCGGTTCTTCTTCGGGTCAAAGTCCTCGATCTCCTTGCCGGGACGGCGCAGCAGAACCGCCTTCAGCGTATCGACTTCGGAGGCCACGCCCCAGTCGCCCCAGTATTCGGTGATGTCCTCCTGGAACGACGTTTCCTTGGGGAACCAGCGCTCGCCGGGGATCGCGTCGATGTCTCTGATGATGTCTGTCATAGGTCTCCTCCTCTACTCTCCTCCGCGGATCTGCACGTCGGATACGTACGGCCGCACGAGGTCCGCATAGGCGCGCAGCTCGTCCATGGACGGCGCGGTCAGCCCCGCAAAGGGCACGGTGTCGCGGTCGGTGAACACCTGCAGGAAATACCGCTTCGCGCCGCGGATCCACGGGCCGATCGCCGCGAACGAATCCGCGTCGTGCAGCTGCGCCACGGTCGTGGTGCGGAACTCGTAATCGAGCGGCGCCACGCCCGGCAACTCGCCCTTACCTGCCGCGATCAGAAGATTTTTCGAATAATCGATACTGTCCAGCAGGCTGCCCGTTCGGATGCCGGCAGGGTCCCAGCCCATGCCGGGCAGGCCGGCAGTCTGGGCATAGCGCTCCGGGGAATTTTTGATGTCCATCGCCACGTAATCGACGAGACCCGCACCGATGACAGCCGTCAGCGCCGCGGGGAACGCACCGTTCGTGTCCAGCTTGACCGGATACCCCATCGCCTTGATCTTTTCGAGCAGCTCCGGCAGCCCCTTGCGCATCAGGGGTTCTCCGCCCGTAAAGGCCACGCCTTCCAGGATGCCCTTGCGGCTCTCCAGAAAGCGCAGCAGTTCCGCATCGTCCATGATGCCCGGCTCGTTCTCGTCCAGCAGTTCGCTGTTGTGGCAGAACGGGCAGCGGAAATTGCACCCGGACAGGAACACCGTGCACGCGACCCGCCCCGGATAGTCCAGCAGCGTCATTTTCTGCAATCCCTGGATCTGCATATCACACCCCGCTTAAAATGTGCATGTTGCGCAGCGCCGCGTCCGCCACGCCGTCGTTCACCGAATAGGCGTGCTTCTCGAGGTCGCCGCAGGTGGCTTCAGTCAGACCATCATCCATCAGCCGGTCGATGACCCGCGCAGCGACGTCTTCGATCACGAAATATTTCGACTCCGCCGTCTCCGCGTCGTTGCCGCTGGAGATCAGGCCTTCCAGGTCGTCCGCCAGTTCCTCGCCGAACGCGCCGAGCGAGCGCAGGCTCCTGAACGACCACTTATAGTACGGCATGTAGCGCTTCTCGAGCAGGTGCGCCGCGTGGATCGCGTTCTCCGCGAACGTGAAGCACGCCAACTGCGCCGCGCCGGTCTCGCCGTGTTTGATCGAGCGCATATAGTTGTACTGCCCGGCCTGCGCCATGAGCAGCAGGCAGCCCGCCAGTTTCTTTCTTCGCACGTCCTCCGGCAGATAGGCCAGCTTTTCACGGATAGGCGTAAAGATGTTGCCCGGATCCGCCCAGATCTGTCCGTTCGTCGCTTCGAGCAGGCTCATCTCGGGCACCCGCAGCCAGTCTTCCGCGGTCAGTGTTCCGTCCGGAGACCCCGTCGTATTCCGCAGAAACTCTCTCAGGTCGATGACCCCTCTCCTGCCTCCGCCGACCGGGCTCATCAGGGAGCGCGAAAAGCCTTCGAACTCCTTCGGCAGTTTCGCGTAGGCGCGCTCCAGCGTAAACGCTTCCCTGCGGGAAAGGCTGCGCGGCGTCCCGTCCCCCTCATCGTCGATAAAGGCAAAAAGGCAGAACCCCGGCTCGAAGTCGTGGTCCTGCGAGATGTCGTCGTCGTATCCTAAGCATTCCGAGCCGCTGCCCGCCAGCCCCGCCGCGACTTTCGCCGCGAGTTCCGGAAACTGTCCGAGCAGCTCCTGCCCGTAGTTTTCGTAATAGGCTTTCGCCAGTTCCAATCCGTTCATGTCAGCTGTTCCGTGATCTCCCTCGCGCGGTCCGCGAATCGCTTCGCCGCGAGGAAATAGCCATAGTAACCGAATGTCGGCGCGCACGATTCACAGACGAAGGCATAGTATCCGGGATGGATGACCTCCGCCAGTTCCGGATGGGTCAGCGGGTCTCCCGCCGCCAGGAGCGTTTCCGCCTCGTCCAGCAGCTGTTCGATCTTCCGCTCGGCCTTTTCCAGGCCGTGCTCCGCTTCCACCGCGTTCGCCATGTTCAGCAGCGTGATGGCCCGCTCCGGTTCGCCGCCCTTCACCTGCTCCATGATCTCCAGCGCGCGCGTGTAGCAGGCGTGCGCCTCGCCGTAGCGCTTCCGGGCGACACAGCTGAGGGCCATGTTGTTGTACAGGCCGCCCAGCCGCGCGTCGGTTTCCGGGAGATTTTTGTCGTAGATGATCTTGGCGCGCTCGAAGTATTCGAGGGCCAGTTCGGGCTTGCCGAAGGCCTGGGCCGCCGTGCCGCAGTTGACCCAGCACGTGGCGCCGGAGACGGAATCCTCATACTCCAGGACCCGCATCAGGTCGAGCGCCTTGTCGACGCAGGCAAAGCACTTGTCCGCCTCGCCGCGCTTGCGGTAAAAGCCGATCTGTTCGCCTCTCACCGCGAATTCGCCGCGCTTGTCGTTGCCCAGCCGCGCTTCGCCCAGCCAGAACTCCAGATGGCGTTCCGCCGCGGCGTAGTCCTTGCGGGCAAGATAGTCGTCCAGCTTCTCCATGACCCGCCGCATGTCGATGGAATGCACCCGCTCTTCGTCTTCGGGGCTCTCCATGCACAGCGGGCAGCGCGGTTCTTCGTAATCGGCTGCGTCTATCGGTTCGGCGTAGCGCTTCTTTTCCATCGGATCCGTCCTTTCCGCCTTTCCCTAAGCCAGCAGGTCGACGTAACGGCAGGCAGCCAGAGCCGCCACCGCGCCGTCTCCGCAGGCCGTGGTCACCTGGCGGATGAACTTCGAACGGCAGTCACCGGCCACGAACAGGCCGGGCGTTTTCGTGACGCAGTCCTCCGCGGAATCGAAGTAGCCGAACTTGTTCAGGTCCGCGAAGCCCTTGAACTCGTCGTTCTCGGGGATGAGCCCGATCGCTTCGAAGAAGCCGTCGCAGGCGTAGTCCGCCTCGATGCCGCTCGCCGTATCCAGCGCCGTCACCGCGCAGATCTTGCCGCCTTCGGTCTTGATGCCGGTGATCTTCATGTTCACGTGTTTTTCCACGTTGCCGTGGGAGAACAGCACGTCCTGCAGGCGCGATTCGCCCGTAAACTGGGGCAGATCCTGCAGCATGATGACTTTTTCGCATTTGCCGGCCAGCAGGATGGCTTCCTGCAGGGCGGAGTTGCCGCCGCCGGCGACGCAGACGGTCTTGCCCTTGTAGAAGTCGCCGTCGCAGACCGCGCAGAACGAGATGCCCTCGCCCACGAGGTCTTCCTCGCCGGGCAGGCCCAGCATGCGGTGCTTGACCCCCAGCGCCAGGATGATGCTTCTCGCTTCGAAGTCGCCGCCGTACTCGGTGTGGACTTTCCAGGCAGGCTTGCCGTCCGCCTCGAAGGGTTCGATGCCGGTCACTCTTTCGAGCTCCAGCTCCGCGCCCTGGGCGAGGACCTGCTCCATGAACTTATCCGCGAATTCGTTGCCGGACAGGCTTTCGAATCCGGGGATGTTCTCGACTTTCGGCGAGAACGTGATCTGGCCGCCGATGCTGCCCTTTTCGATGACGAGCGCGCTTTTGCCGTTCCTCTGCGTGTAAAGGGCCGCGGTCAATCCCGCGGGCCCTGCACCGACGATAATAACGTCGTACATATGTAACTCCTTCGATTGGATCCGTTGCTATGCGTTCTTTCTGGTGAGTTCGCCCAGGTACCCGCGGATGTCGGACACGCCGCGGAACTTCAGGAAGTTCTCCGAATCAGCGCCGATCACGAGGGTCGGAGCCTGCTTGATCCCGTACTTTTCGACCAGTTCCGGATTCTTTTCCGCGAACAGCTTCGTGTAGGGAACGCCCGCCTTGTCGAGCAGGGTCGCCGCCATCTTGCAGTTCGGGCAGGTCGGGGTCGTGAACAGGATGTTCTCGAGCAGTTCCGGGGAGACCGCCGCTTCCGCGGGTTCTGCGGCTGCTGCCGGGGTCACCGCGGGTTCTTCCGCGGGAGCGGGAGCGACCACTTCGACGGGAGCGGGTGCCGGTTCTTCAGGCGCGGCCTTGGCCTCCATGTACACCGGTCTTGCCAGCGGACCTGTGTGGGTCAGGTGGGAACGGCCGATGTTGTAGGTCTTTCTGTCCTTGAACTCCTGCGTCTTGCCGTCGTTCCAGTTCTGGACCGGACGGTAGTAGCCGGTGATGCGGCTGTAGACTTCGGTCTTCTGGTTGCAGATCGGGCAGGTGAAGTGCTCGCCGGCCAGATAGCCGTGATCCTTGCAGACCGAGTAGGTCGGGCTCATCGTGTAGTACGGCAGCTTGTAGTTCTCGGCGATCTTGCGCACGAGGTTCGCGGCTGCTCTCCAGTCGGGCAGCTTTTCGCCCAGGAACGCGTGGAACACGGTCCCGGAGGTGTACAGCGTCTGCAGATCGTCCTGGATGTCGAGCGCGGAGAAGATGTCCTCGGTGTAGCCCACGGGCAGATGAGAGGAATTCGTGTAGTACGGAGTTCCGTTCTCGTTCGCCGTGATGATGTCGGGATACTGCTCCTTGTCGTGCTTCGCGAAGCGGTAGGTCGTGGATTCGGCCGGGGTCGCTTCGAGGTTGTACAGATCGCCGTACTGCTCCTGATAGTCGGACAGGCGCTCTCTCATGTGGTTCAGGACTTCCTCCGCGAACTTCTGGGTCCGCGGATCGGTCATGTCGGCGCGCAGCCACTTGGCGTTCAGGCCGGCTTCGTTCATGCCGATGAGGCCGATCGTGGAGAAGTGGTTGTTGAACGTGCCCAGATAGCGCTTGGTGTACGGATACAGGCCGTTCTCCAGCAGGCGGCTGATGACCGTGCGCTTCGTCTTGAGGGAGCGGGCGGACAGATCCATCAGCTTGTCGAGGCGTTCATAGAAGTCCGCTTCGTTCTCCGCCAGATACGCGATGCGCGGCAGGTTGATCGTAACGACGCCCACGGAACCGGTGGATTCGCCGGAACCGAAGAAGCCGCCGGACTTCTTGCGCAGTTCGCGCAGGTCCAGACGCAGTCTGCAGCACATGGAACGAACGTCGGAGGGCTCCATGTCGGAGTTGATGTAGTTGGAGAAGTAAGGCGTGCCGTACTTCGCGGTCATCTCGAACAGCAGCTGGTTGTTCTCGGATTCGGCCCAGTCGAAGTCGCGGGTGATGGAATAGGTCGGGATGGGGTACTGGAACCCTCTGCCGTTGGCGTCGCCCTCGATCATGATCTCGATGAACGCCTTGTTGACCATATCCATTTCCTTCTGGCAGTCGCCGTAGGTGAAGTCCATCTCCTTGCCGCCGACGATGGCAGGCAGGTTCTTCAGGTCGTTGGGCACGGTCCAGTCGAGCGTGATGTTCGTGAACGGCGCCTGCGTGCCCCAGCGGGACGGCGTGTTGACGCCGTAGATGAACGACTGGATGCACTGCTTGACTTCCTTCTGCGTCAGATTGTCCACTCTGACGAACGGAGCCAGATAGGTGTCGAAGGAACTGAACGCCTGGGCGCCGGCCCATTCGTTCTGCATGATGCCCAGGAAGTTGACCATCTGATTGCACAGCGTGGAAAGGTGGGCCGCCGGGGACGAGGTGATCTTCCCCGGGATGCCGCCCAGACCTTCCTGGATCAGCTGCTTCAGCGACCAGCCCGCGCAGTATCCTGTGAGCATGGACAGGTCGTGGATGTGGATGGCGGCAGAACGGTGCGCTTCCGCGATCTCCTGGTCATAGACCTCGGAGAGCCAGTAGTTCGCCGTAATGGCGCCGGAATTGGACAGGATCAGGCCGCCGACGGAATACGTAACAGTAGAGTTCTCCTTGACGCGCCAGTCGTTGATCTTCAGGTAGTTGTCGACGATGTCCTTGTAGCTGAGCAGGGCGGAGTTGACGTTGCGGATCTTCTCTCTCTGCTTTCTGTACAGGATGTAGGCCTTCGCGACGTCGGCATAGCCGGCTTCGGACAGGACTTTTTCGACGCAGTCCTGGATCTGTTCGACCTGGATCTGATCGTTGACGATCAGGGGTTCGAACTCGGACGTGACCCGCAGAGCGAGCATGTCGATGGTGCTGGGATGATACTGCTTTTTCTGCGCTTCGAACGCTTTCGTGATGGCATCGCTGATCTTCCGGATATTGAATTCAGCGACTTTTCCGTCTCTTTTGACGACATGATACATTTGGCTTCACCTCATTTATGTTAAAGATACAACGAACGGTTTATGCACCGAAAAAACGGGCATAGCCCCGTCTGCTATATAATGTACTCTAAACTGGTGCCGATGTCAATATGTTGTGGTCAGGTTATCTTCGGCATACTAAATATCGGGCATTTGTGCCAAATGCCCGATTTTCAAGATCTGCGCCGATTTTTGCTTTTTTATGGGATTTTTTCAGATGAAAAAATAATTAATGAACGGATGTTGAAGAGCGCAGAATACCGGTTCTATTCCCCGTATTCGCCGTACTCGCAGCCCACATGCGTGGCATCGATCTCGTCGACGAGGACGGTCTTTGTGCCGGTCTTGTCGTACAGCCGGATGACCCCATAGCCGTTGCCGCCGTTCCACAGATGATTGTGTTTCTTGCTGCCGTCCGGCGCCTCGTAATTCACGAGCAGCATATCTTTCTTGCGGCAGCGGATCTCGGTCTCCATGGCCGCGTGCGTATTTTCCTGCAGCACATACCAGACGACTTCCTCGCCCAGGTCGCGGAAGAAGAACTGCGTTTTCACGTTCAGCCAGACGTGGGAGAAGTTGAAGTCATATTCTTTGCCTTCGTAATAGAACACGCCGAGCAATCTGCGGTCCAGCGGTACGAAGTAGATCTTCGGCCGCCCGCCGCCGATGTCGAAGACGCTGTTTTCGAGCACCTGCCCTGTTCTGCGGCTCTTCAGGCAGTTCGACGAGAGCCACACCCAGGGGCTTGTAAAGTCGCGGCCCCAGTTCTTGTCGGCGTAGCCGTAGCTCTTGTCCGGGGTCACGACATATTCGCGGCCGTTCGCCGTGACCCGCCCGCTGAACGCGGACTTCATCCCCTCGGCATGCCAGTACATGGCAAACGCCTCGGCATCGCGCAGAGGTTTGCTCGCACCGTAGCCCACGTTGAAGGCGATCTGTTTGTCTATGGTCAGATCCCAGCTCATGGAGCCCGCGTCGCACATCCATTCCGGATGGGCAGCCGCCTCCTCCGGGGAGATGTCGATGCTGCCCTTCAGCTGCGTTTCGCATGCCAGGCAGTCGGCTGCTTCAACGTGGTACGGCGCCTGCGCGTGCAGGGTCACGTCCGTCCAGGCGAAGAAGCGGTGCAGCTGGCAATGGTCCTCGCCCCACCAGCCCGCTTTCACCATCAGATAGGACGGTTTCTTTCCGGCAGCCTTGTTCTCCGGCAGCTGACCCAGCACGGGAATATCTTCCGCCAGCGCGGGATTGCACACGAAGAACTCGATGAAGAACGGTTTTTCCTCGCCGGTCCGGGCATCCTGCGCGGTGAAGTTGTGCCACCACCAGTCGTAACCCTGGTGTGCCAGCGGTCCCTGCAGCATGCAGGCGTTTCTTGAGATGTCGTGATGATTGAACATAGCGGTTTATTTCCAGAATTCGAACCACTTTTTCTTGGCCGGTTTTTCCTCTTTCTTCGGCGGGGCTTCCTTCTTCGGGGGCTGCGGCGCAGACTGCGCGGCCTGCTGCTCCTTTTTCGCCGCGGCCAGGAACTTCATCAGGGACTCCATATCGTTGATCCCTTCCTCCGCGTAGACGGGTGCCTCGAGCGTGCCGCCGGAAGCGATGTCCTCCTCGACGAATCCCAGCTGCTGATCGAGATACATCACGTCGAACGCCACGTCCAGACCGCCGATCCTCTCGCGCAGATCCGCAGCTCTCTCCTTTGCCTCGGTGTAAAGTTCCAATGCCTTTTCGAACTCGCGCTTCTTGTACGCGACGTCCGCGGATTTGATAAAGCACAGATAGTGGTCGCGGGTCGCCTGTTTGCCCGGGTTCAGCACGAGCAGCTTCTCTGCCATCGGCAGGAGCTTGTCGTAATATTTCTGCGCTTCGTCGAGCTTGCCCTGCGCCTCCATGCCTTCGCCCAGCTTCATGTTGTCGACGAGCAGCGAGCGCAGCTTGACAGGGTCAAGCACCTCTTCCTGTTCGTCTTCGTTCATCTGCCTGGCCTTTTCGAAGAATTCCATGGCCTTGTCTTCGCGCTTCATCTTGCGGTACAGCGTGCCGAGTTTGGTGAAGGCGACCGAAACGTCGTGCGCGGCGCTGTCGCTGCCCGTCTCATCGAAGATCTCCTCGAACAGCGCGCGTTCCTTTTCGTACCAGGAAAGCGCTTCGTCGAAAGCGTCGTTCGATACCGCGATGTTGCCCAGACGCTCGAAGATGACGGCCAGATCGCGCTTGGCTTCCGCCGTGCCCGTCTTGTCGAGGATGGCCTGGCGGATCGCAGCGGCTTTGCGGTAGCTCTGCTCCGCCTCTGCCGTTTTCAGCGCCTGATGCTGCTGGTCGCCCTTTTCCAGAAGGTTGATGGACAGATCGCGCTGCTCCTGCAGGGACCCTGTCGCTTCCGCGATCTCACTGCGCAGCTCGACCGACTGATCGATGTACTGCGCCGCTTCTTCCGTCCTGCCGAGCGCCTTCAGCGCAAGCGAGATCTTTTCGTCTGCATTCGCCAGTTTGGCCCGGTTGCCGGCGGACGGCGAACGTTCCACGAGTTCGTTCAGCAACTTCTGGCTCGTGCGGAAACGGGTCAGCGCCTCTTCCGCGTCGCCTGTTTTCAGCGAAACTTCTCCGAGCCGGTTGAGAACGAATGCGAGATCCTCCTTCGTCGTGACAGAAGGCACATTCTTATGCAGATCGTCCGTCAGGAAGAACGATTCAGTGTAGTACATCTGCGCTGCGGCAGCGTTTCCGCGCGTAAACAGCTCGAAATCGCCCAGCTTGTTCAGCGTGATCAGCAGATCTCTCTGCGTATGTGCGCTTTCGTATTCGTCCTGCATCTTTCTGGCGAACGAGAGCGCCTCACTGTACAGTCCGGCAGCTTCTTCCGTTCCGCCTTTCTTCGCGCAGACTTCGGCGGCGGCGATATCCATGCGGATGCAGTTCTTCTGCGCCTCCGCGATCAGATTGGTCTCGTCTGCGCTTTCCAGCAGATTCTTCGTGATCGCAAGCGCCTCGCGGAAGCACTGTTCGGCGTGCTCGAGATCCCCGCTCTTCAGCATGGACTGACCCGCGGAATAGAAGTTCATCGCCAGCTCCGTCCACGTGCCGACGGTGGAAGCCTCCTCCGCAAGCGCCATCATGATGTTCGTGGACTTCACGTAATGGCTGCGCGCTGCTTTTTCATCCAGTTCGTCGAATGCAGCGATGTCGCCCAGCATGCGGTGGGCCAGCTGGCAGTAGCGCCTGCTCCAGAACGACTCTTCTGCATCGATGTCCAGAATGCGGTTCCAGACTTCTTTTGCTTCGTCGATGTGCTCCAGGTCGTGCGCCTGGACAGCGAGGCCCTCCAGCGCTTCGGCATACGGCAGATAGCGGGACGGATCATCTTCGAATTCCTTTTTGCGGCACTCCGCCAGTTTTCTCTGCCAAAGAAGCGCTTCTTCGAGGTCACGCTCGACGGCTTCGCCGTTGCGCAGCATAGCTGCCGTCTTATCGATCGCTTCCGGCAAACCTGCTTCCGCGGCATCCCGGATCATCCGGTATCCGCGTTCGGCATCCACTTCCACGTCGATGCCGTCCAGATAGGCAAGGCCGATAAAGAATTCGTGCTGCGGGTCCCCGCCGCTGCTGAGGGCGATGTCCTTGAGATGTTCGAGCACTGCGCCGCGGATCTTTTCGGGCTCTTCCGCGCTGATGCAGGGCGGGATGCCCGGATAATCCGCCTCAAGCGCGCTGCGGTCTGTCTTCACGAGTTCTGCGGGCAGGATGGCCGCGCCTTCCTTTGCCGCCATCTTGTATTCGACTTCCTTGACGTAGTTACCCTCTTCCAGCAGATTCGGGGTCACGACGAGCGCAAACAGGTCAGACTTTTGGAACGCCTCCTCGATCGACGCGCTGAAACTGTGGCCCGGCACGAGGAATTCGTCGTACCAGATAGCGATATCTCGCAGAGCATCCTCTGAATGGATCAGACGCATCAGTTTCTGGGCATACGCCCTGTCCTTCTTGCGGTAGCTCAGGAAAACATACGCGTCGAACGCGTCCCTGACTTTGGAGGCGAGCTCGTCGCTGACGAGGACCGAGGCCAGATACTTCTCCAGTTTCTGCTGATACGAGACCGCTGTCGCGTCCTGGGAGAACGGATCGAGGTACTGCATCTTGTCGAACAGCTCGTTGAACCGCTGCGGATACCCGTTCTCGCACAGGATGGGAAGCACCGGTTTGTGGTATTTCTTACAGAAGGGCAGCAGCCGCGAAACGACCGGATCCTCTCCGGCGAAGAGCGCATCTGTCACAAGAACCGCGAACAGCTGCATCTCCATCAGGTCTTCTTCGGGAATGATCTCGTCATAGGGATCCGGATAATAGATCGCACAGTTCTGGCATTTCAGGATGTCGTCCGAAACAGCGTCGAAATAGCGTTCAAATCCGTCGCGTGACCCGGCGAAAAACACGCGGGCTTTGCCCTGCGGGGAAGAATCCCCTCTTGTCTTGATCTTCATCAGTCTGCCTCCTATCCTAAGCCTTGCCGTCTGTCTAGAAGAATTTCTTCATCAGGAAGTATTCCGCGAACTTTCCGGAAACCGCCTCCGCGACGGGGAGAATGCGTTCGAGCGATCCGGCCGGCGCCGCGGCCTTCATATCTGCCGACGGTTCTTTCAGATCCGCGACCATGCCGGACATCGTCACGTTGAGCGCGGCGAATTCGTCGAGGGTCATGCGGTCCAGATGGGTCTTCAGATCCGCGATCGTAACGTTCGCTCCGGACGTAGTCGTTATCTTGGTTTTGCCGTACAGGTCGAGCGCCAGATCGACGACTTTCCTCGCCTGAATGTCGTCCGCCAGATCATCGAGCGCTTCTGTGACGCTGCACATTTTGCCTGCAGACGCCGCAGGCTGCGGCTTGTTCTGCGTTTCCGCCTTCTTCTTCCAGTTTGAAAACAGTCCCATAATCGTAATCCTTTCTTCTGCAGTAAAAAACCGTTTACACTGTTATTATAACAGATAAAAAAGCACCCGGTTTTTCTGCCAAGTGCTTTTGCATGCTTTCGATTCAGTTCCCCAGGATCTCCTTCGCGATGTCGCTTTCGGCGTCCAGCACGATGACCCGGCGGTTCTTCGCCGCCTCGGTCCGCACGAAATTACCGTTCGCGTCCACGTCGCGGCCCCGTTCGAAGGGGTCATCCTGATAGCCCAGACCCACCGTCTTCAGCTGATCCGCCGGCACGCCGAATTCGTTCACCAGCATGTCCTTCACCGCATCCGCGCGGGCGTTGGACAGTCTCACGCAGGCGGCCTGGTCGCCGAAGGTCGCCGTCGTTCCCGCCAGCAGAATGGCGTGACCCGGATGCGCCAGGATGACTTCCGCCACCGGCGCCAACGCTTCCTTCGCGGCAGCCGTATCGATGAACGTCGCCTCGTCCGCCACGAAGCGAACCTGCGTCTCGTTCAGTTCGAAGGGGACTTCGAAGACGGCGGTCTCTTCTTCCTCGATCACCTCGTCTTCCACCGTTCCGATCAGGATCGCATAGTCCGCTGCGCTGCCCGCCTGCAGGCATACGTAATACATCGTATCAGGCTTGAGCGATACGACCGATCCGACTGCTTCCGCACCGTCCGGATCACCCTGCACGATGCTGTCCGGAGAGATGCTGTTTCCCTGCGCCCGGGTATAATTGATGGCATCCGGCACGATCAGGGTTCCGTATTCGTCGTACAGGTGGCCGTATAAAGCACTGCTGTCCGGGGTCAGGTTCTTGAGTGCGACGGAATATTCTTTCTCCCCACTGCCGGTAATAAAGGAGACCCAGAGATATCCTTCTTCGAAAGAACCGTAATACCAGACATTATGCTTCAGGAGCGCCGCGGCGTTCTGATTTGTCCCGGTCACCAGGGGCTCGCCCGCGTCGAGGGTGCCGACCGCTTCCGTCACATTGCTGCTGGTATGGAGATCCGCCGCCTCCCGGTCTTCGGGCGCTGTGACAAGCAGGGAATAGTCTGTCGGCACGTCGGAGCGGCCCTGCAGGCAGATATAATATGTCGTATTGGGCTTGAGCGTATCAATGCTGCCCGTGGCGGCCCTGCCGTTCTCATTTCCCTGCAGCACGCTGTCCGGAGAGATGCCGTTTCCCTGCGCCCGGGTATAGTTGATGCGGACAGGCTGCAACAGCGTTCCGTCCGCCTCGAACAAGTGTCCGTACAGCGTGGGACTGTTCGACGTGCCGTTTACACCAGTGATCCAGTAATCGGCGCCTCCCTGCGGGCCGGTCGTGAAAGCGAACCACTGATGCCCTTCTTCGTATGTTCCGAACACCTTCGTGCCGAGCGGGATACGGATCGCGGCAGACTGACAGACGCCGGGTTCCGCGCGGTCTGCAGGAGTCATGAGATCCGACTCGGTCGAACCTGAAGAATGATCCGGCACAGGCGCGCCGGACGATCCGACTGTCAGAAGATAATCGGCAGGATCGTCGCCCTGAAGTTTCACATAATACGTCGTATCCGGTTCCAGCGTATCGATGGTCCCGGTCGCGGCTCTCCCGTTGGGGCTGCCCTGTACGATGCTGTCGAACGAAACCGTGTTGCCCTGGTTGCGTTCATAATTGATGGACAGCGGCACGATCAGCGCTCCCTCTTCATCATAAAGATGACCGTACAGAGAAGCGCTGCCGGGAGTCACGTTCTCCAGGGTGACCGTGTATGTTTCCCCTTTCTTCGGGCCCGTCGTAAAGCAGACCCAGTGATACCCTTCTTTATATTCGCCGTAATACTGCTCGTTCAGGACCAGAAGCGCCGCGTCGTCCTGGTTGAAGCCTGCCTTAAACGCGGACGGGTCGCTGACGGCCTCTTTTTCCGCCCTGCCCAGGATCTCCGCCCCGGAAGAATCTCTGATGACCAGAGAAAAGTCCGTGCCTTCGTGAGACCGGATCCGCAAATAATAGGTCGTATCCGGCTGCAGGCTGCCGATCCTTCCCGTTCCGGCCTTACCATTATCGCTTCCCTGCAGGATGCTGCCCGGAGAAACCGTGTTTCCCTGGTTGCGGGTATACGTGATCTCATCCGGTTCCAGCAGATTCCCCTCTTCGTCGTACAGATGCCCGTACAGCGTGCTGCCGTCCGGCGTCAGATTGACGATCGTGAAGGCATATTCCGAAGGTTCTGCCCCGGTCGTAAAGGAGACCCACAGTTCATCGGTGTAGGATCCGGCGTATTTCGTGTTGACCCGGATCTCTTCCGCCTCATCCTGCGCCGTGCCGCCTGTGAGAGGCAGAGGTTCCGTGATGCCGGCAGGTTCCGCTGCTTCGGTCCCTGTGTCGTCAGGCGCGGGCTGACCCTCCGCAGGCGCTTCCTGCGAGGATTTGCCGCAGGCTGTCAGGGTCATTGCGAGAATCAGAAGGTATATCGTCAGAATGAGTTTGCGTTTCATGATAGTTACTCCATCACGTGAATATCGCTGGTTTTCGGCTGGCCCAGCGGAATGGACGTGTCACTGGGCCACCAGGCGGTCTCGGGATCAATACTGAAGACTATGTTGTGTCCGTCGAGATCTTCCGGTACGCCGGCCTCGGTTTTGACGGTGAGGAAGCGGAGTGTTCCGGTATACGGCCCGTCCACGGCCTGCAGCGTGACCTCCTGCGGTTCGTC
>JAFZRG010000172.1 GCA_017619985.1 Bacillota bacterium
GAAGAGGAAGAGTAACTTATCGCTGAATAAAATCGGGTACGACCCATAGATAAGCATCACCCCGCCGGGTCTTCGGCGGGGTGATTTCTTCGCTGTAAAGACTGCTGCTGTGATATAATAAAAGGGAACTTTTCTCCGGACGATACGTCCAATAGATAAAGAAGAAGTTCATTCTGCGTGAAAGCGCATGCGGATAAAAAAGGACGGGGCAATGAAGAGAGCGATCCTGAAAAAAGAATATGCAAGAAGACTGCTGGCATTCGTGCTGGCATTTGCATTGATGCTGGGCACCCTGGATGCCGGGGCGCTCCGCGTGTTTGCGGATGACCTGAGCGATGACCCGGCTGAAACCCCTGAAATCATCGCAGAAACAGCCGAAACGATAGAAGAGGATAATTTGCCCGAAGAAGAGGATCCGAACGCTTCTGCGGCCGATTTTGAGGCTCTGGAGGTCATCGAAGAGGAAGAGACTGCAGAGGAACCCATCGAAGAGGATCCTGCCGGCGAAGAGGCGGATCTCGAAGAAGAAATCACTGAAGAAACCGTGGCCGAAGAGGTCATCGAAGAAGAATCCATAGCAGAAGAAGAGACTGCCGAAGAGGAGATCACCGAAGAGACCGACTCCGAAGAGTCCTACATCGACGCCATCGAATCCCGCTACGGCGGCAAGGTCACCGTGCTGCGCACGAAGTTCAGCTACGACGAACTGTCTGCCGCAGGCCTCATCGACGAAGCGCTCTCCCTGCTGAAGTCCCTGCGCAAGATGGCCGGGAACGCAGCTGCGCAGCAGCGCGACTGGCTGTTCAGCTTCCGCGAAGCCGGCAACCGCAGATCCGCCGCAGAGGATACCATCGAACTGAAGGGCAAGCTCCCCGAAGAAGTCACCGCGCAGATGGCCGAGGTCGAGGTCGAACTGGACACAGAAGCAGATGACATCCTGTGCGCCTACGATATCACTCTGGAAAGAGACGGTGAGGAATATCAGCCCGCCCGCAGCATGGAAGTCACGTTCACCAGCGATAAGATCGCGGAAGCGGCCGATTCCGGCATGCAGCTCTCCGTGGTCCACATCGCGGACGATGGTGAAGAGACCGTCATCGACGACGTTACGATCGACGGTGACACGCTCACATTCAGGGCGGACAGCTTCTCCGTGTATGTGGTCATCGCCCATGAAGGCGGCCAGCTGATCGAACCGCGCGTGGAATTCCACTTCCTCAGCCCGGACTACATCGAAAAGACCGTGGACGGCAGAGTCGTCTACTCCGCGGCGCCGTACGAATTCCCGAACACCGCGGACGAAGAACAGACCTCGCAGATCGTCAAAAACGGCGAAACCCTGGAGAAGATCGCGAATCCCGCCAACCGCGGCACGCACTTCTTCTTCGGCTGGTTCATCGTGGACGCCGAAAGCGTCTCCGACAGCGGCCGCATCACCTACAGCTGGCCCGCGGATCCCGAGCAGATCCGCTTCGAAAAGACCGTCAGCATCCACACGGATGAAGACGATAAAGGCAACATCACCGGCGTGCGCTCCTGGCGCATGGACGGCGTCAGTCACAAGGTCACGGACGAAGCCGACGAGGACGGCTGCATCCACGTCTACCTGGCACCGCTCTACGACGACTACTTTTTCGTCAACTTCCACCTCGGCGCGAAGGGCACGACCATCGATTCCAACCTCATGACCCGCAAGCTCATCGTTCTGGGCAGCGACAGCCGGGCGGAAGTGACCATCGGCAATATCCAGGCTCCCAGCAGCGACGCGAAGCACCTGGTCTTTGCGGGCTGGGAGACTCTGACCGAAGACGAGAACGGTGACCCGGTCACCGATACCTATTACAACAGCGAGACCATGATCGTGACCGGCGAGACCGACCTGTATCCCGTGTTCGCCGAAGCCCGCTGGATCTACTTCAACACCGGCAAGAGCGGCAACGGCGCCACCTACGTCGGCGCAGAATATCTGCTTACCAGCGACGAGGATGAGACCGGCTCTTACTTCCTGACGGAACTGCCTGTCAGCAGACGCAACGGATTCCGTTTTGACGGATGGTTTACGGATGAAGACGTGCAGATCACCGATGCGGACGGAAAGTTCGTGGATTCGTACGTCAAGTATGCGGAAGACGGTGAGACCGTCCTGTATAAGATCGAAGAGGGCAAGCTCTTCGTCTACAAGCAGATGGAGGACGTTACGCTCTACGCCGACTGGCACGAGATCGAGGATACCACCTGCAGCGTCATCGTCTGGAAGCAGAAGATCACCGACGCCGTGGATGCCGCTGCGGAAGATAAGGAGTACGACTACGAGACTTCCGTCACCGGGATCCCCTGCAGATCCGGCAAAACGCTGGCAGACCTGCAGGCGGAAGGCTTCCTGGACGCCTACACCAACCTGAAATACACCGGTTTCCACTATGCCTCCGCCGCCATGAGCGCCGAGACGCTGGCCGGCGACGGCACGACCGTCATCAACGTCTACTACGACCGCACGATGTACACGCTGACCTTCCAGGATCAGTCCGGCAACAAGTGGCAGACTGTTAAGACCATCGAAGCGCTGTACGGACAGAACATCTCCGCGAATTTCCCGATCGCCGGTTCCAACGGGACCACCTACGATCAGGGCGAACGCTGGGAGCCGCAGAGCAGCAAGACCTACTCCGAAGTGCTCGTGTTCATCGACATCATGCCCGACGAGAACGTCACGTTCCATGTGAACCGCTCCACCGCCGGCACCAAGACCATGTACTACTACGTGGAAATTCTGCCCAGCGAGACTGCAGTCACCAGCAGAAACGGCGTGGATTACAAGCTGTACAACGTCATCAGCGCCAACTACAACTTCATCACCGAAGCGGAAGACTTCCTGGAACTGGAAGGCTTTTCGAAGAACGGATCCAACCCCGCGTTCAAGAGCGGACAGATCAACAATTCGAACACCGCAAACTTCTACTATACCCGCAACAGCTACGAGCTGGCGTTTGAGGTCAACTATCCCAACCTGGCCTCCGTCACCTACGAGACGGCAGGGGAGCCCAGCGAGAACAAAGAAGTTACGCTGCGCTACGAAGAATCCCTGAGCGACTACGGTCCGACCGGCGCGAAGCGCTTCGTGCCCAATGCCCCGGATCACTACATCTTCCAGGGCTGGTACGAAGACGAGACCGGCACCGTTCCTTTCAACTTCAACAGCGCCATGCCGGCTGCCAACAAGGTGGTCTACGGCAAGTGGACGCCCGAAGTGCTGCGCGTGCAGATCGACCCGAACGGGGCCGAGATCGACCACATCAACCATGCGCCCGGCGCCTATTCCGGCTACGGCATCAGTGAATTCCGCGCGGATGGCTCCGGCTACAACCGCAGCCGCGCCACGTACATCAACGCGGTCTACAACGAATCCATCAGCGAATACAAGCTGGAGAGGATGTTCACCCCGGTGAACGACGCCGATGCGGCTTCTCTCGGCGAAGACGAAGTCTTCTACTATCTAAACACGCAGTACCAGAGCACGGACGGCAGCGGCCTTCCCTCCGACCTGCGCAACGCGCTGTACATCACGGAAGCCGAGATCGACCTCTACTACGATTTCTACGCTACCGGCGTACAGTACAACATCGACAACCTGCCGGCCTCCTTCATCGGCCTGCAGAAGCTGGGCAAGGAAGCCTGGAAATCCCTGTACCTCTCCGAACAGAAGTATCGCCGCCTGAACGCCGGCGAAAAGTATGAGTTCCTGGGTTGGTATCAGGTATACGAAGACGGCAGCCTGGCTGCGATGCCCTACGATTTCGCGGATCCCGTCACCAGCCCCATCACCCTGCGCGCCATGTGGCGCCTCGACGGCGGTTTCCTCCTGCAGTACACGCCGAAGTACACGATGCCCGACGGCACCGTCATCAACGGCAATATGCCTTACTGGAGCGACCCGAAGGCCACCGGCATCTCCTATGCCGACCAGGCCTCCACGGAAGTCTATCGCCAGCCGACCGGCATCACCGCCAACGGCATCGAGACGGCTGACTACATCTTCCTGGGCTGGCGTCTCGTGAGCGAAAAGAAGACGCTGGACGAAGAGGGCAATGTCCTTTCCGTCAGTTACGTTCCTCTCGAGGACGACGTCTACTATGACCCGGGCGACGACTTCACCGTCCAGTCTAAGTACGCAGACATCGATCTCGTGATCCACCTGCAGGCCGTCTACGAAGAAAAGAACGCATCTTCCCGCCGTCCCGAGGTCGCGAACCTCACGCTGGACGCCAACACCGGTTACCTGGTGGACGCGGAAGGCACGGAGCTGGAAGACGACGCGAATCTGCCCTGGGGCGGAAACGGCACGATCTTCATGGACGCTGCGGCGGACCGGATCGTGTTCGGCGACCTGCAGAGCAACGCGGCGGTCCACCTGTACCGCTACGCGACGAAGCTCGAGCCCGCCGGCGTCAACTACTTCGCGCATCCCGACGGATACTTCCTGCTGGGCTTCGATGAAAAGGCCGACGAGGGCGACTTTATCGCCAGCTTCCCGGGCGATGCGGTCATCGCGGTGCAGCGCACCGACGACAAGACCATCTACGCCGTCTGGGAACCCATGGTCTACCTGAATATCATCAACGAGACCGGTGCCGGCACCGTCACCTTCGGCCTGAGCGCGGAAGACAACACGGCGCTGTACGTGGTCAACGAAAAGAACGGCGTCTACGACCGCGTGGCCGTAGAAGACGCCACGAACCTCTCCGTCGCAGCAGGCGAGACCCTGCGTTTGGCTGTTCCTTACGGCGCGGAAAAGGAGATCACTCTCAGCGGCACGAACCGCCTGGGTACCGGCTGGATGCTCACGGCAGAGAGCCACATCGAAGGCGACTTCACCGATCAGGGCCGCGCCGGCGACCCCGCAGCGGTCAACGCCGCCAACGGCGGAAAGTTCACGCTCAAGGACCGCCTCGTCGTGGACGCGGACGGTATCAACGTAACGTTCACCGCGGTCAAGAGCAAGCGCACGCTCGTGCTGGACGACAACTGGAGCGGCGGAAGCAGCCAGGAATTTTACCTGGACGACGCCTCCGAGCGCTTTGAACTGCCGCCCTCCGTCACGACCCGCCTGGGATACGTGTTCCAGGGCTGGTCCCGGAACAAAAATGCCGAGACTCCGACCTACGACGCGACGGGCGATACGCCGAACCTAACGATCGAAAGCCTGTCCTCGCTGTTCGGGTCCTCCGAAGTCGTAACGCTGTACGCGGTCTGGCACGCCAACGTGGAACGCGGTACCGTCTATGTGTACAAGTCCGTTCCGGCGCCCGGCGACCAGGACAAGGACTTCACCTTTACGATGGCGTTCAGCGGAAAATTCGTGACGGGCAAGAATACCCTGACCATTTCCGAACAGAAAAAGTCCTTTACGCTGGCACACGGCGAATATCTCGTCGTAACGTCCAAGCAGGATATCGGCAAGAGCTCTTCTCTCACCAGCTGGAGCAGTTCTGCCGCTTCCCTGGACGTCACCGTGCAGAAATACAATGCGGACGGCAGCAAGCAGGGCAGCGAACAGAAGATGACCTGGACTGCCAGCAAAAAAGGCGCAGGTTCCTTCACCGAGCTGAACTACTCCGTGACCGAGGCAAATTACACCGGCGACTACTACGATACTTCCATAGAGATCGCAGGATATATCGAAGACTATGAGCTCACTGCTGCAGCGAGAGCCGTCAGCTGGCACGCAACCGATGCCGGCGGCACCGCGATCTTCACCAACGCGCGCCGCACCGCGGACGTCACTGTGAAGAAGGTGCTGAAGGGCACGAACGCAGCCGGTTCCTTCAAGTTTGACGCAGCCTACGCGCTGGACGGCCGCACGGTCTCTCTGGGCACCGTCTCCATCGCGAGCGGCACGGCAGGGCACACCTTCCGTAACATCCCGACCGGCGCGGTCCTCACCGTTACCGAGGCGGCGGATGTCAATTACCTGACTTCCGCAGTTTCCGCCGGCGGTGCAGAGGATCAGGACAGCGCGGACAACGCGTTCTCCTTCCTCGTGACGAAGGACGACACCGTGACCTTTACGAACGTCCTGAAGAGCGTCAAAGTCAGAATGATCAGCGTCGATCAGGACGGCAACCCCGGCGTCGAAGCGTTCTTCCGCCTGGCATCCGCTTCCGCGACCCTCGGCAGCCAGCTGTATCCCAATGCGGACAGCGGTCTGTTCTGGGAAGGCGACCTGAGCATCGGTACCTATACGCTCACCGAGACCTGGGTACAGAACGGTTATCTGGGTCTGGACGGACCGGTCACGCTCACGCTGGCTGAAGGAGGTGCAGTCTTCACCAGCGACAGCGAAGACGCTGAAGTTTCCGGCAGCGAAACGGAAGGGTACACCGTTACGGTATATAATCAGAAAACGGTCAACATCACCGTCAACAAGGTCCTGGACGATCCCCTGATCGCCAGCCGCCAGTTCGAATTCACGGCGCGCGTCCGCTATGAGGATGTCGACCAGACGAAGACATTTGCGGTGACCAACGGAGAACCGTACGTGCTGAACGTGCCCAAGGGCGCCGAAGTGACCCTCACCGAGACTCCGGTGGACGTTTATACCACCAAGGTGGCCGTCGGCAGCGAAGACGCAGCGGAAGGCAATGCGATCGTTCTGGGCGATGCGGTCCACCCGCTGGACAGCGATGCGGCGGTCACGTTCACCAACACCAGAAAGACCGTTTCCGTAACGGTCCGCAAGGTGGTGCGCGGCGGCAGCAGCGAGGCGTTCCCCTTCACGGCGACCCTGCGCAACGGTGCGGATCCCGTCAGAAGCTGCACGGTGAACGCGTCCCTCGGCCTTGTAACGGACGAAAGCGGCCGTGTGAACTTCGGCCTGGCTCACGATCAGAGCATCGTCCTGACCGTACCGGTCGGCGCCGTACTGCAGATCGAAGAGGATCCCGGCGACGAATACACCGCGGAAGCGGCAGCCGCAAACGGCACAGCCGACGCGGATGGCTCCGACAACATCTTTGTGATCGCGTCCTGCACTGCCGATGAAGTGGTCACGTTCACGAACACCGTCGTTGAGCAGCCTGCTCCTACCGACGTAGACCTGAACACCTTCCCGTACTGGGTGCTGCTGGCAGGCGGCGGCGCGCTGCTGATCCTGCTGATCGCGGGCAGAAGAAAAAAGAACGAAGAGTAAATAACCGTTGAAATTTCAAAGGTTCCGTATTTTCGAGAAAAGTTTCGAAAATTGCGGAACCTTTTTTCTTTGCTCCCGTCTAACAGGTGTAAGAACAAAACAAGAGATCAAATCACGAGGGCTGAAAGGAGCACAGAATGATCAAAAATACGTTAAGAAAAATCGCAGGCATCGCACTGAGCGCAGCAATGATCTTCTCTATGGGAGTCACCGCTTTCGCGGATACGACACCCGCGGGAAGTTACCCCACAGCAGTTTCCATCACAATGAAGAAAGATGTGATGATCTACAATACGAGCGGTCACATCATCGACGCGCCGGAGATCGAATACTCCTACAAAGTCGAAGCCGTGACCCCGGCAGAGAACACGAAGATCACGGACTACCAGGGCAACTCCGGTTCCGTTAAGGCAGGCGTCGCAGGCGTCGTAAGCATCACCGAAAAGGTGGACTTCTCCGCAGAAGAAGCGAAAGAAGCAGAAGCCGGCCATGACTACGATGCGGCAGGCAAGAAGTACGCCAAGGACGTCGTCGTCTCCATCGACATCGCAAAGATCCCCGCGGCAGGCATCTACCGCTACAAGATCACCGATACCACTTCCGCCGAAGCTCTGGCAAACGCCGGTATCGTCCGCGCAGAAGCGTATGACCCCGTCCGTTACCTGGACGTCTACGTATCCAACCACGAAGCATCGCTCTACATCTCCGGCACCGTGCTCTTCAGAAACGGCAGCGACAGCATTTCCCTCAGCGGCGAGCAGCTGAACGGTGCAGTAAAGGTCACCGGCTATGACGCAGCTTCCGAACCCGTTTCCGACCAGTATCACACCTACAACCTGGACATCACCAAGACCGTTGACGGCGCCATGGGCGACAAGACTTACGAATTCGACTTCGCCGTCAGCACCAAGGATGCCAACGCCGGCGCAGCTTCCACCATCTTCTACGCAGTAGACGGCGGCAGCGAATCCTCCGCGCTGATCGGTGCCGACATCGCAGCCAAGCTGCACCACGGCCAGACCCTGCACCTCTACGGACTGCCCCAGACCACGCTGTACAACGTGACTGAGAGCGCCCACAAGTTCGACACCTACAGCGTAACCGTCTTCGACGATGCGGACAACCTCTACAAGGGTGAGAACAAGGCCGATGGTTCCAAGGGCGTCAACATGGCCGCACTCACCGGATCCGTCAAGGCAGCCGAAGCTGACATCGCACTGGTCAAGGATTACAGTGCCAATGCCGCAGGTACGCAGGTCATGGCAAGCATCACCTTCCTGAACTACCTGAACGCCATCTCCCCGACCGGCGTGGCGCTGAGAGTCGCTCCGTATGCCATCATGCTGGCAGCAGGCCTCTTCCTCCTGATCTTCAGCAGAAAGTTCAAGGCAGCAGCAGAAAACAACTAAACTGAGATACGATGATCTTTCCTGAAGGAGCGGGCGGCGTGCTGGGAGCCGCCCGTTCCTTTTATGCGGATCACGCGGAAGATCCGCCCGGAAAAAGTTTCAAAATGCACCTGTAAAAAGGGAACATTCCTCCGCTGCAGCCGTCAAATAAGTGTAAAGGAGAAAAGAACAATGCAGCAGGAAAGAACATTGGAACAGATCCAGAAAATCAATACGGCGGAACATTCCGTCCGCCAGTACCAGGCCTTCATCATCCGGATAGCAGCTTTACTGCTCATCCTCTGGGCGCTGTTTTTCCAGGTCATCGGACTGACACACGCCCCCAACGCGGACATGTACCCGCGGGTAGACGCAGGCGATCTGCTGCTGTTCTACCGCCTTGACCGGGACGTCCGCTCCCAGGATGTGGTCCTGCTGGAGAAGGTCACGCCAGATTCGGCAGGGGAGAAAGACCTCTACTGCGCGAGAGTCGTGGCATCTGCAGGCGACACCGTGGACATCAGCGACGACGGAAGACTGCTCGTGAACGGCAGCCAGATGATCGAATCGAACATCTTCAGCAGCACGTGGCGGTACGAAGGCTTCCAGGAATACCCCGTGACACTGGGCGAAGGCGAATGCTTCGTCCTGGCGGACCGCAGAGAAGGCGGCACGGACAGCCGGTACTTCGGCCCGGTCAGCAAAGACGAGATCGCAGGCACTGTGATCACCGTCATCAGAAGAACGAACCTGTAGTTAAGATAAGGAGAATACACATGCCCGGAATCACCGCAGGCATCGTAAAAAAGAATATCGTCATGAGCGTTATGAGTCTCGGAAGCAAGGCGGTTTCGCTGATCTCCGGACTTCTGGCAAGCTCTCTGATCCTCTACAGCAGCTACGTGCTCTATGACACGTGCTACATTCAGAACGCAGCGTTCGCCACAGGCTGGGATCTGCTGCAGTACAAGCCGGAGATCATCGAAGACGGCGAGATGCCGCTGAATGAGATGGGGCTGGGCGTGCTGGCGGATATCAACGAGGATACGGCTGCCTGGCTGACGGTCTACGACACGCATATCGATTATCCGGTCCTGCAGGGAGAGAATGACCTGTATTATGCCTCCCACGACATCTACAAGGAGAGCAGCCTGACCGGCGCGATCTATCTGTCCTGCATGAACGAAAAGGACTTTTCCGACTCCTACAACATGATCTACGGCCACCACATGGACAACGGCGCTATGTTCGGCGACATCGATCATTTTGTGGACGCGGATTACTTTAACAGCCACAGAGAAGGCCTCCTCGTTCTGAAGGACGGCACGATCTACGACCTGAACATCTTCGCCTGCGTCTCCACCGACGCGTACGAGAACGCGGTGTACAGCGTGGGCAACCGTGACCTGAATACAGTCGTTTCCTATGCGAAAGCGCACGCGCTGCAGTTCGCGGAAGGCGAGACGAACGGAGCTTCTCAGATCGTGGTGCTCTCCACCTGTGCCGCCGGCGAAACGAACGGCCGCCTGGTGCTGTACGCGGTGATGAACGAGCGCGCTGCAGACAAGCCGGAAAACGAACCGAAAGACGCTGCCGCAGTTGCCGGCCCGGACAACGGCGAGAGCGATCCTGATACGCCTGACGACGTGATCGAGGATGACGGCGTCGACGGGACTGACGACGGAGAAGGATACAACAGCGGCATCGAAGCGGATGTGACGGACGAAGACGCGGAAGACAGCATCGTTCCCGCAGACGTCTTCAACGGCGGGAATCATAACGACGGTCTGGGCGGTCTGGAAGAGATCGAAGAGACCGAAGAAATCATTGAGGAGACAGAGGCCCCACTCGCGAACTTCGTCAACAAGTTCACCCCGGCCGGCGGCAGCCACGGCACCCGCGTATGGGCGCTGGCCAACCTGGTCTGCCTCGGCGTAACGATCTATCTGTTCCTGCCTGTGCTGCACATCCGCGACAAGTACTCCCGCGGCAGAAAGATGCGCAGGGTCAACGAGGAGAACAGCAGAGATTTCTACGGAGAAAAGAAGTTCACCCGCCGCTTCCGTCTGGGCATCGTCCTGGAACTGGCTGACTGCGCGCTGGCGCTGGCCGCGTTCCTGCTGACCGAGGATATGCGCCTGCCCATGGCGCTCATCGACCGCTGGACCCCGCTGATGATCCTCCTGATGGGCATCTGCCTGATCGTGGACTTCCGGCTGGCCCGTTACAGAGAAGAAGAGCCCGAAGCCGTTTACGTCGCAGGTCCGGCTCCGCAGCCCGGAAAATAGAAGCAGGCAAAGCTGACTGCAGCCCCGCCCATTGTTTCAGGGCGGGGTTTTTGATATACTGTTTGGGCCGGCCATCTGCCTTGCCGGCGCAATCTGTAAAGAAGGAGCATTTTATCTATGACGTTAGTTGAAGCAAAAGAAAACCTGGCGGCCGTGCAGCGCAAGATGGCTGCGTACGACCACGCTGAATCTTTGATCTATTATGACGGGGTCACATCGGCCCCGAAGGGGACCGCGGCCAACCGCTCCGTCGCTCTGTCCGTCCTCTCCGAGGAGGAGTACAAGCTGTGCACGGGCAAGGAGACCGTGGATCTGCTGGAATACCTGGACGCCCACAAGGACGAACTGGATGAAAAAGAGCAGCGCACGGTCTACCTGCTGCTGAAGGACATCCGCAACATGGCGAAGATCCCCATGGACGAATACGTGGCTTTCGAGGAACTGCTCGTGGAAGCGGACGACGTCTGGCACACGGCCAAGGATACCAGCGATTTCGCGCTGTTCGAGCCCGTCCTGCAGAAGATCTTCGACACGACTCGCAGATTCGCGGGCTACATGGACCCGGAGAAGGACCCGTACGATTTCTGGCTGAACGAATATGAGGAAGGACTGAACAAGGAAGTCTGCGACAAGTTCTTCGGCACGCTGAAGGAGCGCCTGGTGCCCCTGATCAGGAAGGTCGGAGAAAAGCCGCAGGTCGACACGTCCTGCCTGAAGGGCTATTTCGCGCCGGCTGACCAGGAGAAGCTGGCTCAGTGGCTCATGCGCACCATGTCCATGGACCTCGACCACATCGGCCTGGCCACGACGGAGCATCCGTTCACGACCAGTTTCGGCAGCCACAACGACGTGCGCATCACGACGCACTATTATCCGGAGAATGTCAGCTATTCCATGTACTCCGTGATCCACGAAGGCGGCCATGCGCTGTACGACGCGGGATCCGCGGACGAATTTGCCTACACCGCGCTCGACGGCGGCATTTCCATGGGCATCCATGAGAGCCAGAGCCGCTTCTATGAGAATATCCTGGGACGCAGCAGAGCGTTCTGCGGCTGCGTGCTGCCCGTGATGAAGGGGATCTTCCCGCAGATGGGCGGGGTCACCGAAGAGGAGTTCTTCAAGGCGATCAACGCGGTCGAACCCTCGCTGATCCGCACGGAAGCCGACGAAGTCACGTACTGCCTGCACGTCATGATCCGCTATGAGCTGGAGAAGCGCGTCATGGCTGGCGAACTCGCGGTGCACGACCTGCCCGCCGAGTGGAACCGCCTGTACAAGGAATATCTGGGCATCGACGTGCCCGACGACAAGCGCGGCGTGCTGCAGGATTCGCACTGGAGCGGCGGCAGCGTCGGCTACTTCCCGAGCTATGCGCTCGGCAGCGCTTACGGCGCGCAGTTCCTGAAGAAGATGAAGGAAGATCTGGACGTCGACGCGCTGATGGCGAAGGGCGATTTCGCGCCTATCAACGCCTGGCTGAAGGACAAGATCTGGCAGTACGGCTGCCTGTACACGCCGGCCCAGATCCTGGACCGCGTGCTCGGCGAACCGTTCGATCCGCAGGTCTATCTGGACTATCTGGAAGACAAGTGCAAGGCCGTTTACGGAATTTAGGAGTTTAGAGAATGAAATTTTCAGAAATGCCTTACAGCCGCCCCGACGCGGAGCAGCTTAAAAGCAAAGTCGCGGAACTGACGGAGCGCCTGAAGGCTGCGAAGACGTACGAAGAAGCGAAAGCTGTCTTCCTCGAGAATGAGGAACTCGGCAGCCACGTCAATACGCTGGCGCAGCTCGTCATGATCCGCCATTCCATCGACACGCGCGACGCGTTCTACGATGAGGAACAGAAGTGGTGGAACGGCATCGGCCCCGAGCTGCAGGAATACGCGCAGGGCTGGATGGCCGCCATGCTGGCGAGCCCGTTCCGCCCGCAGTTTGCCGCGGAATACGGCGAATTGATGTTCACAAATGGCGACATGGCCCTCAAGACCTTTAAGCCGGAGATCATCCCGCAGCTGCAGGCCGAAAACGACGAGGCGGACGCGTACGAGAAGCTGCTGGCCTCCGCGCAGATCCCCTTCGAGGGAGGCGTCTACACGCTGTCCCAGCTGACCCCGTTCAAGACCGACGCGGACGACGCGAGGCGTCTTGCCGCCTGGAAAGCGGAAGGGCAGTGGTACAAGGACAACCAGGAAGCCCTGGACGCGCACTACGACAAACTGGTCCACCTGCGCGACGAGATGGGCAA
>JAFZRG010000173.1 GCA_017619985.1 Bacillota bacterium
CCAGGATCAAACTCTTAATGAATGGTATGTTAAGCATTTCTGCTTATCATCGAAGTTTGAGTTAAACTCATTTTGAACGTCTTGCGTTCTTTTTTCGCTTTGCGAAATTATTGTTTTTCGGAATTGTACGAAGATCCATATCTACCTTATTTGCAGATTGTATCTTTTGTACTTTTCTCGTCTTTGAGGTCAACTTAATGACCCCTTCGACTCAATTTCTACACTATGATGTTTTCAAGGTTCACAGTCCCGCTTGGACGCGGAACATTTAAGATTATACGCACCCGTTTCCTGCTTGTCAACAAGAATTTCAACATTTTTTAAAAGTTTTTTGTGGGCGCAGATCTTACCGTTTTTCAGAGGTTCCGGCCCAGCGCTTCCGCCTGTTCCAGAGCCTTGTGACCCTCGATATCGCCGGGGTCCATGCAGCCTTCCGCCGTGATCACGCCGAGGTTTTTCCACCCCACGTAACCGGTGAACGCCTTGTACATCTCGATCATCGGTTTGGGCACGGTCGTGTCCGTATCGCCGTAGGGCGAGAGCAGCACGCTGCCCTTGACCGTCATCTTCGAAGTCTGCATGCAGATCATGCGGTCGAGCACCGTCTTGATCTGCGCGGTGAACCCGTAGAAGTAGACGGGCGTCGCGAAGACGATGACGTCGTCGGTGTACAGATGCGGCATGATGCGCTGCATGTCGTCATGGATCGCGCATTCCCCGCCGTGCTCGAAGCAGTAGCGGCAGTCCGTGCAGGGATGCACGCTCAGGTTCGCCACGTTGAACACGTGGACGGTGTGACCCGCTCCTTGCGCTCCGCGGCAGAATGCGTCCACGAGAGCTGCTGTGTTGCCGCTCATCTTGGGGCTGCCGTTCAGCACCAGGATGCTCTTCGGGGTCAGCACGTCTTCGGCTTCCTCCGTCTCACCTTCCGGTACCTTACAGATCTCGATGCCTGCGGATGCGCCGATGCGGTCCGCGCCGGCCTTGATCATCGCCAGTGCCGTCTCGCGGTCACGGATGCCGCCGGAGGCCTTGACCTGCACGTTCCTGCTGACGGATCCGCGCATGAGCTCCACAGCATGGACGGTCGCCCCGCCCTCTCCGAAACCGGTAGACGTCTTGACGAACGCAGCGCCTGCCTCTTCCGAGAGCTTGCATGCGTCCACGATCTCGCCGTCGGTGAGCGCGCCTGTTTCCAGGATCACCTTGACGATGGCGCCGTGCTCCGCCGCCGCATCGCAGACAGCCTTGATATCGTCGAAAACGGCCTGTTTGTGCCCTTCCTTGAGCAGGCCGTATTCCATGACCATATCGATCTCTTCCGCGCCGTTTTCGCAGGAATAGACGGTCTCAAAGACCTTTGCTTCGGTGGACATGGCGCCGAGAGGAAAACCGACGACTGCGGCGATCTTTACGTCGCTGCCTTCCAGTTCTTTCTTCGCGACAGGAACGAAGCGGCTGTTGACGCAGACCGCGTAGAACCCGTGCTCCTTCGCTTCCCGGCAGAGCTTCTGAATGTCCGCGATGCCTGCGCCGGGCTTCAGCAGCGTATGGTCGATGTACTTTTCCAGACTCTTCATAGATGCCTCCCTAGTCTTCCTTGATCCAAGATATATATGGAAGATTTCTGTACTTCTGATCGATGTCCAGGCCGTAACCTACGATGAACTTGTCGTCGACGACGAAGCCGGTATAGTCCGCCTCGATGTCCGCCTTGCGGCGGGCAGGCTTGGACAGCATGGTGACGATCTTGATGCTCTTCGGATTTCTCTTGGCGAGATACTCCTTCAGATAGGCGAGCGTGAGGCCGCTGTCGATGATGTCTTCCACGATGAGCACGTTCTTGCCGGCGATGTCGCTGTCCAGATCCTTCAGGATGCGGACGACGCCGCTGGTCTTCGTGCCGCTGCCGTAAGACGAAACGGACATGAAGTCCATCTCCACGTCCAGGCTGATGGCCCGCATCAGGTCCGCCATAAAGGGAACGGACCCTTTCAGGATGCCGATCAGGAACAGGGACTCGCCCTGATAGTCTTCGCTGATCTGCGCGCCCAGCTCCGCAACTTTGTCCGCCAGCTGTTCTCTGCTGATCAGGACTTCCGTAAAATCATACTTTTTCTTGGCAGCCATCGATCGTTTCCTCCTCCGACTCCGTGGGACCAGGGTGATAGGCCGAAAGGATCTCATCCATCGCGGAAAGGACCTCTTCGGTGCCCGTTTTATGCAAAGCCGATACCGGGATGACCCGGTCGGTCTTTTTCAGCTTGAGTTCGCGGCGGATGACCGCGAGATTTCTGTTCAGCTCGTTTTTGCTGACCTTGTCCGCTTTCGTCGCGACGACGAGACCGTCCAGGCCGTAGTACTGCAGATACTCGTACATCTGCCGGTCCTGGGCGGACGGCGCATGGCGCACGTCCACGAGCTGCACGACCTTCAGGAGATCCGGACGGCCGGAGAGATACTCCTCCATCATCGGACCCCACTTTTCCGCCTCCGCTTTCGACACTCTGGCGAAGCCGTAGCCCGGCAGGTCCACGATGCGGAAACTGCCGTTGACCGTAAAGAAGTTGATCGTGCGGGTCTTGCCCGGGTTCTGGGAGACCTTCGCCAGTTTCTTGCGGTTCATCAGCAGGTTGATCAGGGAAGACTTTCCCACGTTGGACCGGCCGGCGAAGGCGATCTCGGGGACGCCTTCCGGCGGATACTGTTCCCTGCGGACGGCAGACGTCAGGAACTCGACGCTCTTGATGATCATTCGATGGCCTCTCTGACTGCGTCGTCGATCTTCTTCAGCAGGACGAACTCCATCTCGTCGCGCACGACCTGCGGCAGATCGTCCAGATCGGGCTTGTTCTCTTCGGGGAGCAGCACCTTCTTGATGCCCATGCGGTGAGCCGCCAGCATCTTTTCCTTGATGCCGCCCACGGGCAGCACCTGCCCGCGCAGCGTGATCTCGCCAGTCATGGCCACGTCTTTTCTCACGGGCCGTCCGGTGAGCGCCGAGATGACGGATACGCACATCGTAACGCCCGCAGAGGGGCCGTCCTTCGGCGTCGCGCCTTCGGGGATGTGGATGTGGATATCCTTTTCCTTATAGAAGTCCTCCTCGATCTTCAGCTGTTTGCTGCGGGAACGGATGTAGCTGATGCCCGCTTTCGCGGACTCCTGCATCACATCGCCGAGCTGGCCGGTCAGCTGCAGTTTGCCGCTGCCGGGGAGCACTGCCGTCTCGATGAACAGCGTATCGCCGCCCACGATGGTCCAGGCGAGGCCCGTAGCGACGCCGACTTCGCTCTTGCCGAGCAGCTTGTCGTAGTGGAACTTTTTCTTGCCCAGATACTCGTTCAGATTGGAAGCCGTGATGGAGAACTTCGCTTCCGCGCCTTCTCCGCCGGACGCGTTCTGCGCCTCGATCACCTTGCGGGCGACCTTGCGGCACAGATTGCCGATCTCCTTCTCGAGGCCGCGCACGCCGGATTCCCTCGTGTAGGAATTGATGAGCGCGCGGATGGCACCTGCGTGGATGGAGATGTTCTTCTCACTCAGGCCGTTGTTTTTGATCTGCTTGGGCACGAGGTACTTCTTCGCGATATTGAATTTCTCTTCCTCGGTGTAGCCGGAGATGGAGATGACCTCCATGCGGTCCAGCAGCGGCCGGGGAATGGTGTCTGTCGTATTCGCCGTCGTGATGAACAGCACGCCGGACAGATCGAACGGGACTTCGAGGTAGTGATCCACGAATTCCTTGTTCTGCTCCGGGTCAAGCACTTCGAGCAGCGCGGACGCCGGATCGCCCCGGAAGTCGGAGCCGATCTTGTCCACTTCGTCGAACAGGAACACCGGGTTGGCGGTGCCGCAGTCCTTGATCGCGCTCATGACCCGTCCGGGAATGGCGCCGATGTAAGTCCTTCTGTGACCGCGGATCTCCGCTTCGTCCCGCACGCCGCCGAGGCTCATGTGCACGAACTCGCGGCCGATGGAGCGGGCGATGGATTTCGCGATGGATGTCTTGCCCACGCCCGGAGGTCCGACGAGGCACAGGATGGGTCCCTTGTCGACTGCCGGTTCTTCGCCCTTGGACAGCAGCACCTGCACGGCCAGATATTCCAGGATGCGGTCCTTGACCTTATCCAGGCCGTAATGATCGTCGTCCAGGATCTTTTTCGCCTTCAGCAGATCGATCTCCGATCCGCTGCGCTTGTTCCATGGCAGCACGAGGATCCACTCTACGTAGCTGCGGATGACGGAAGCGTCCGGAGAGTTCGAAGCCATCTTGGAGAAGCGGTTGATCTCCTGGGTCACCTTCTTCGTGACGATGGGAGCGAGGTTCAGCGCTTCGAGCTGCTTCTTCCATTCCGCGGCTTCGTCTTCCGCGTTGTCGTCTCCCAGTTCCTCCTGGATCGCGCGGATCTGCTCTCTCAGGTAGTATTCGCGCTGGGACTTGTTCATCTGGGTCTTGACCTTGCTTGAGATCTTGTCCTCCAGGCGGAGGATCTCGTTCTCACGGGTCAGGTATTCGATGACCACGTTCAGCCGCTCGGCAATATCCATGGTCTCCAGGACCTTCTGATATTCCTCGGGCTTCAGCTCCATATTGGAAGCCACGATGTCCGCCAGTCTGCCCGGTTCCTCGATGCTCTCCACGCCGTGGAAGATCTCCGAGGACATCTTGGGATTGCTCTCGAGATATTCGCGGAACAGGTTGAGGACCGTCCGCATGCGGGCGATCTGTTCGGGCGTCTTGACCTTCTGGGAAGGCTCCTCGATCTTCGAGACGCTGGCGAGGAAGTACGGCACCTCCTGGATCATCTTCTCGATCCTGGCGCGATACTGCCCGTCGACGAGCACCCGGATATTGTCACCGGGGAGCTTCAGCATCTGCTTGACCTTCGCGACGGTCCCGACGTGGAAGAAGTCCTTGGTCGTGGGAAGATCCGTGTCGATGTCCTTCTGGGACGTCAGAAACACGGTCTGGTTCATCATCATGGCGCGCTCGAGCGCCAGGATGGACTTTTCCCTGCCCACGTCGAAATTGATGACCATATTGGGATATACCGTCAGTCCCCTTAAGGGAATGAGCGGCATCACCTGAAGTTCTTCTTTTCTTTGTGCTTCGTCCATTGTCTTTCCTTGGTATATGCCTAACTGATCTCCTTATCCTGCGCGTTCTCGCCGAGCACGAGGGTGGGTTCGCCGCCCTCCACGCAGGCCTTGGTGATGACCACTTTCTTTACGTCGTTCCTGGACGGGATCTCGTACATGATGTCCGTCAGGATCTCTTCGACGATGCTGCGCAGGCCTCTGGCGCCGGTCTTCTTGGACGCGGCTTTCTCCGCGATCGCACGGATCGCCTCGGTCTCCACTTCCAGTTCGACGCCGTCCAGTTCGAACAGCTTCTTGTACTGGCGGATCAGGGAGTTCTTCGGCTCGGTGATGATGCGCATGAGCGCGTTCACGGAAAGCTCGTTCAGCGTCACGATGACAGGCAGCCTTCCGATAAGCTCGGGGATGAGCCCGTAGCGCAGCAGGTCTTCGCTCTGCACCTTCTCCAGGATCTTCGGGTCCTGCTTTTTTGTGGAGACGATCTCGGAATTGAAGCCGATCGTCTTTTCGCCGATGCGGTTCTGGATGATCTTATCGAGACCGTCGAAAGCGCCGCCGCAGATGAACAGCACGTTCGTCGTGTCGAACTGGATGAACTCCTGCATCGGGTGCTTTCTGCCGCCCTGGGGCGGAACGTTGGAGACCGTGCCTTCCACGATCTTCAGCAGCGCCTGCTGCACGCCTTCGCCGGAGACGTCCCTCGTGATGGAGGGGTTCTCGCTCTTGCGGGCCAGCTTGTCGATCTCATCCACGTAGATGATGCCCTTCTGGGCTCTCTCCACATCGCCGTCGGCTGCCTGGATCAGGCGCAGCAGGATGTTCTCCACGTCTTCGCCGACGTAGCCGGCTTCCGTCAGGGTCGTCGCATCCGCGATGGCGAACGGAACGTCCAGGATCTTCGCCAGCGTCTGGGCGAGCAGCGTCTTGCCCGAACCGGTCGGCCCGATCATGACGATGTTGCTCTTCTGGATCTCCACGTCGGAATCCTCGCGGGCCGCTTTCAGACCTTTCTTCGGCTTGGCGGGGAGATTGTTGATCCGCTTATAATGATTGTAGACTGCCACAGCCAGCATCTTCTTCGCGCGGTCCTGGTCGATGACGTAATCCGCCAGCGTCGCGTCGATCTCCTTCGGCTTGGGCAGTTCGCCGCCGAACTCCAGGGAAGCGGACTCCCTGATCTCGGGGAATTCCTCCGCCAGGATGTCGTCGCAGAGCCTGACGCATTCGTCGCAGATATAGACGTCCGGTCCCGCGATGAGCCTGCGCACCTGGCTCTGCGGCTTGCCGCAGAAACTGCAGGTCAATTCTTTGGAACTATCGAATTTTGCCATAGGTCTTCTCTTGTCTTTCGTTTAGCGTTTTTCCACGACCTGGTCGATCAGGCCGTAGGCGGCCGCCTCTTCCGCGGTCATGTAGTTGTCGCGCTCCGTATCGGCCGCGATCGTCTCGAGCGACTGCCCCGTCTTCTCCGCCAGGATGGCGTTCAGCTTTTCGCGGAGCTTCAGGATATGCTCGGCCTGGATCTTGATGTCGCTGGCCTGACCCTGCGCGCCGCCCAAAGGCTGGTGGATCATGATCTCGGCGTTGGGCAGCGCGTAGCGCTTGCCTTTGGCGCCGGAAGCCAGCAGGAACGCGCCCATGGAAGCGGCCATGCCGACGCAGATGGTCGACACGTCCGGCTTGACGTACTGCATGGTATCGTAGATCGCGAGTCCTGCGGTGATGACCCCGCCGGGGCTGTTGATATATAAATTGATGTCTTTATCCGGATCCTCGGACTCCAGGAACAGCAGCTGCGCCACCACGAGGCTGGCGCTGGCGTCGTTCACCTCTCCGTCCAGGAAGATGATGCGGTCCTTGAGTAAGCGGGAATAGATATCGTAGGAACGTTCCCCGCGGGACGTCTGCTCCACGACGTAGGGGATGAGATTGCTCATGTGCTCCATCCTTTCGATTTCTCTTGCGGATGATTCAGGCGGAACTTTTGGGTTCCGCCTGCGCTCATCGTTTATTCTTCGTCCTTTGCTTCTTCAGCAGGTTTTTCTTCGACCTCTGTGATCTCAGCTGCCTCGTACATCAGATCGATGGCCTTGCGGCTCATGATATCTTTCTTCAGATAATCCATGTTCTCTTCGCCGAAGATGGATTTGATCTGGGACTGGGCCATGCCGTACTGCGCGGCCATCGCAGCCAGTTCCTTGTCGATGTCCTCCTGGGTCACCTCGACGCCTTCCTGTTTCGCGACCGCTTCGACGATGAGTCTGCTCTTGACTCTCTTTTCTGCGTCGGGCTTGAACTCGTCGATCATCTGCTGCTGGGTCTTGTTCAGATACTTGCAGTACTGGTCGAGATTGAGCCCCTGGGACTGCAGCTGGTAGCCGAATTCGTTCAGCATGTTGGCGGCTTCGCTGTCGATCATGGCCTGCGGCAGTTCGATGGGGTTCGCATCGTAGACCTTCTGGAGGACCTTATCCTTGCCTTCGTATTCCTTGGCGTCCTGCAGGGTCTTTTCGAGCTTTTCGCGGATATCGTTCTTCACTTCTTCGAGCGTGTCGAACTCGGAGACGTCCTTGGCGAATTCGTCATCCAGTTCGGGCAGCTCCTGCGCCTTGACCTCGTGCACCTTGCACTTGAAGACGGCGGGCTTGCCGGCAAGTTCTTCGGCGTGGTACTCCTCGGGGAACGTCACCTCGACGTCCTTGGCGTCGCCGGCCTTGCAGCCTACGAGCTGATCTTCGAAACCGGGGATGAAGGAACCGCTGCCCAGCACGAGGGTCTGGTTCTCTGCGGTGCCGCCTTCGAACTGCTTGTCTTCGCACCAGCCTTCATAGTCCAGCACGACGGTATCGCCGTTCTCGGCAGGTCTGTCCACGACGACCAGGCGCGCGTTTCTCTGCTGCATCGCCTTCAGTTCGCCTTCGACGTCTTCTTCCTTGAGTTCATGCTTCGTCACTTCCGCCTTGACACCCTTGTAGTCCTTGACGACGATCTCGGGAGCGACGGTGACGGTGACGGTGACTTCGAAGCCCTTACCCTTCTCCAGCTTTTCTTCGCCGAACTGCAGATCCGGTCTGTCGACGGGTTCGAGACCCAGCTGGTCCAGCGCTGCGGGATAACCGTCCGCCAGACAGTTGTCGATCGCGTCCTCGAAGAAGATGCCTTCTCCGTATCTCTTTTCGATCACGCTGCGGGGAGCCTTGCCCTTGCGGAAACCCGGCACCTCGATCTTGCCCCTCTGGGCCTTATATGCCTTATCCAGGGCCGCGTCGAATTCCTCCGCCGTAAAGGCCATGGTGAATTTTGCTACGTTGTTTTCCTTGCTTACTAATACAGCATTCATTACATTTCCTCCTTAATCGCCTTATACCAAGGCAATATAGAATTATAACAAAGTTTCGTCCATAATGGAACACTTATTTTATTGTTGCAATTTGAACGATCCTTTGTTATGATTTTGCGCGTACCACTATTGCACGGAGGAACTATGGAACTCGAGATGAAATACGCAGTGCCGGACAAGGCGACCTGCGATGCAATTTGGGAAGACGATCTGATCAAGAATTTTGCGGACCCCTCGTCCATGGAGAAACTGGTGATGAAGGCGGTCTACTTCGATACGGAAGACGGCAAACTGGCAAACAACAACATGGCGGTGCGCGTGCGCTACGAGGGGGACAGCGTATTTGCAACGCTCAAATGGAACGGCAACGCAGCGAACGGTTTTCACGAACGCGAGGAGATCAACGTGCCCGCGTCCGAGATCCACTTCTTCACCTCTCCCAAGGACCTGTTCCGCGAGAGCGAAGACGGCAAAGTGCTGCTGGACCTGATCGGCGATGACCCGCTGATCAACCTGCTCGAGATGCGCTACCTGCGCAGCCGCTGCCGCCTCGCTTACGGCGCGTCCATCATGGAGCTGGCCATCGATACCGGCAGCATCATCACGGACAAGGGCGAGGTGCCCATCATGGAACTCGAGATCGAGCTCTACGCCGGTGACCCGAAGGATATCCGCACGCTGGGCAAGCGCCTGCAGAAAAAATACCATCTGGTACCGGAGGACCGGTCAAAGCTGGCCAGAGGCCTGGCGATCCTGAGATAAAAGCGATAAAAGACGACCCTGCATTACGCAGGGCCGTCTTTCTTTATTCTTTTCCGGTTATTTCCGAAGCTATTCGCTCAAATATTCGTATGCGCTGACAAGGAACGCAGCGACTTCCGCTCTCGTGGACTTCGCGCCCGGAGCCAGCGTGCCGTCTCCGCGGCCGGCCATGAGGCCTTCGCCGACGAGCCATGCGATCGCTTCCTTCGCGTAATCGGAGATCTCGTCTGCATCGCTGAAAGCTTCCAGCTTGCCGAGGTCGACCTCTCCCGTCACCTTGCCGGCGGACTTTGCATAGATATAAAGGAAGACCGCCATCTGTTCGCGGGTGACCGGGTCATCGACGCCGAAGACCTCTCCCTTGCCGGCGGTGATGCCTGCGGCATACGCCCAGTTGACCGCTTCTTCGTACCATGCGCCGCTCTCCACATCCGAGAACCCTGCGTCGGGTGCGGATGCGGTCTCACCGTTGAGTTTGGTGTTGATCGCTCTCAGGACCGTGACGAACATCGCGCGGGTCATGGTATCACCGCCGCGGAACTCGTAGAGCTGGTTGCCTTCTTCGTCCTCTCCGGCGTCATAACCGGCGAACAGGCCGAGTTCGGCCGCCTTTTCCGCATATTCGTCATACCAGTCGGAATCGTCGACGTCGATGAAGTATCCGCTGGACTCTCCGTCTTCAGCGGGAGTCTCCGGTTCTGTCAGACCTGCGTTGCTTGCCGCATCGGGATCCTGTGTCCAGTCCTCCGTATAGTAGAACAGGATGGTGTTGCCGTTCTTGATCTCGTATTCTCCGGTGGAGACCGTGGCCAGCTTGCCGTTGACTTTGTACAGCCATCCGGAATTCGGGCCCAGGGTGTATTCGCCCAGCGTCGTTCCGTCGTAGGTCAGTTCGTAGATATAGCTGCCGCTCTTGACTTTGTATTCGATGCCGTTGGCCTCGAACGCCTTCGTGAGAGCATAATACGCAGTCGCACCGTCACCGGGAACCGTGATGCTGTAATTGCTCAGCCAGCTGTCCTCGAGCGTCTTGACCGTGACCTTGACCTTGATATCGTCGCCAGTCGGATCGCTCGGCGTGCTGGGCTGAGCGGCGCCGGTCGCCTTGGCAGGTTCAAGAGGTGTGTTGCCGCTGAAATCGTAGACGTTGAACGGGTTCGTGCCCTTCGCAACGTTCGCTGCCGCGATCAGTGCACGGAAGCCCTGTTCGGTCGCGGAAGCGTTCAGTTTGGTATTATCCTGATAGCCGAAGCCGGAATTATCCGCCAGAGCGTAGCGCAGGAGCGCATCCAGCGCGCTGCCGTCGCTCTTTACGAATCTGCTGTCTGTCGCAGGATCCACACCGGCGGCGCACAGTCCGATGATGACCATCGCCTGGGTATTGGTATTCGCTCCGTAACCGCCGTCAAATCCGCCGTCCGCCTGCTGTACGGAAGACAGATAGTCGATCGCATTCTCGACTGCGGTCTTCACTTCCGCGTCATCAAGACAGAAACTCAGGCCGGCGATCGCATTCGAAGTCGAATCAACGGCCATATTGTATTCGTTCCAGCTGCCATCAGCCTGCTGCGAAGCCAGAAGCGCCTGGACCAATGCCGCCTCCTGCTCTTCCGTTCCGTAATCGCCCTGCGCATAAGCAGCCAGCGTATACGGTGCGCTCCAGACGCTTTCGGAATGGTTCACGCCGTTGAGCGATTCGATCAGATCGATGGGATCGCTGCTGTCCGCCGGATACAACTGTTGCGGGTCATAACCGTTCGCCTGCAGCGCAAGGATGATCTTATCCAGATCGGTGTCAGAGACGGAAGATCCGCCTGTCTTCTCCGCAGCGCTGTCGATAAAGGCCTGCACCGCATCATCTGTCAGTTTATTGGCCGTGGACGGATTGTAATCCTCATAGGCCGCCATCTCCATGACGATCCAGGGATCGGTCTTTTCCGTATAACCCGCGGAGATGCCTTCCAGCAGTTCGTCGATATCGACGGCGGAGGGATCGGTCACTTCGCCGCCGGGGAACTCTGCGTCGCCTTCCGGCTGGCTGAAGGTCAGCCCGTCCTTCGTCAGCGTGACCCTGCAGAACGCGGTGTTCATGCCGTCTTTTTCCGCATAGAGATCGTAGCTGGTAGCGTAATCGTCCAGTTCCGCCTCGGCGCAGCTTCCGTAGAAGTCGATGCTGAAAGCACCGTTCGCGTCTGTTTCCACGCTCGTTTCGGACACTTTGTAATCGCTTGCTCCGACCGGAGTACCGTCGGGATACTTGACAGTCACCACAGCGCCTTCGACCGGACCCGTAGACATGTTATAGGAAGTGTCATAGGAATTCGCGCTCAGGACAAAGGTGCCGCTGCCTGTGATGTATTCCGTTCCGGAATACTCCATGAGGCTGACGTCAGCGCTTTCCTTCGCGTTGATCCAGGCATAATCGCCGTTCCCGTAAGCATACAGGACCAGGCGGTCGCCGCCCTTTACCATGACCGTATCGAAATTATCGGTATTGAAGACGTCACCGGAATCGTTGAGCATGCTCATCCAGTAATCGCCGTTGATGTCGCAGCCGGAGATGCTGTTCAGGAATCCGTAATCCGCCCAGTCTGCCGTAGCGCCCTTCTGTGCCAGAGCAGCTTCCGTGAACGCCTTCAGCGTCGTTTCTCCGCTCACGATGGGAAGTTCTTCCCAGGTGATATAGTCGGCATTATCCGCACCGACGATGCGGATAAAGGCGGTCCCATCCGGTTCGGCAGGGATCTCCTCTTCAAACGTGATCGCATAGTAGAGTTCACCGGAATTGTCGATGTCGAAGACACTTTGCACCTGTATGAAATCCATCTCTCCATCATCGTTCGCATCCACATCTACGGTAAATTCCGTATGTCCGACGCAGGCCTCATCTGTTTCTAACGGAGAAGGATAATCCATCGTATACTGTCCGGCAATATACGTAGCAGGATCCGTGCCACGGGAGAATTTATAGTTGTACAGCAGCCCGGGATCAGATAAAACGATATCCACCTGTTCCGTGCCGGCAGGAATGCTTACGGTATGGACCGGAACTTTAACGGTCTCACCCTTCATGTAATCTTCATACAGATAACTATCCGCTTCAACGCTGATCACATCGCAATCATTTCCACCTGCACTGACAGTAAATGTAGGTACAGATTCATTTGTATTGGCGGATCGTTCTATTTCCAAAATGACGAAGTATGTATCATAGTCATCGTTCGTCAGCCAATATGCGTAGCAGTTATCAAAACCATAACTATCCCAAGGTGCCTTCAGATCAAATTCATCTGAAAGAATATCAGCATCTGTGCGCCAAGCCTCGCTGATCGGTGCATAGTTATACTTTGCCACCAGATAATTGCTCTGCACACCGGCTATCATGGATGAACTGCCTGTAAATGTCCCGAAATCAGAAGAGAAACGAATACGCGTATAAGACGTTCCATCAGCAACCTTGCAGTATAAAACATCATCATCGTCATAATCACTGCTTCCGATCACAGAACAATCGGCCATTTTGAGATCCAGATAAACATTCGCATCATCCGCCCACACCATGCCCGGCATCATGCCCAGCACCATGGCGAGCACCAGGAAAATGCTTAACCATTTTTTCTTCATGCTTCCACCTTCTTTATTAATAAAACTGAAGATATTGAATATATTATACAACAATGCCGCGCACTTCCGCGCGGCAGAACGGACACTATTTCTGATCTTCGTAGATGCAGTAAGCCGGATAGTATTCGCCGAGATAGATCCACACGTTGTCGCCCATCTCCATGTCACCGTTGAACATCAGGTTGGGGATGAGCAAGCGCAACGCCGTGCGTTTCGTGCCCCGGATCAGCTTGCCTTCGGGGATCGGACGGGCTTCGAACTCCTCGATCTCGCGCCGGAGCTGAGGAATACCGGTCTCTTTCGCGAAATTGTCTACGAATTTTTCCTTTTCCACATACGTTACGTGGTCTGGGTTCTTGAACCAGTCTAACGTCATCGCACTTGCCTCCTGTTCTGAAAAAGCGCTATTTATGAAGGAGCAGGGGTCCCGGACAGTCTGGATCATGGCCGAAACCCCTGCGGATGGAAAGCAAACGAAAAGGCTGTGGAAAAATTCCACAGCCCGTATTTACTGCGCTATCAAAGCCGTTCCGATTTCCGCGTCGGTTGCTTTTTTCTTCTATGCAGGTCTCCTGGCTTGCGTGTCATCGCTCGGGCGCCTTCTCGGATCTCTCCAATGGCCTTGCCTTCGCTCCTTGCTTACAGTGGCGGGACCGCACCGGACTTGAACCGGTTTCCCTCTTCGCCGAATTGCTTCGGAACATAGAATCTATTCACTTACACGAAAATTGTATCACTCCCATCGGGAATGTGCAAGGCGATGAGTAAAAAAACTCCCGGAAGCTTTCGCCTCCGGGAGCATTGCGTTTCAGGATATTATCCTTATGCGGAAATTACTTTCCTGCCTTGGCCTTGTAGCCGTCCAGTCTTTCCTTGGCGTCCGCCTCTGCCTTTTCGTACAGAGCTTCTGCCGTTGCCGGGAATTCCTTGGACAGGGACGCGTAGCGGACCTGATCCATGATGAAGTCGCGGAAGGAACCGGTCGGATCCTTGGAGTCGAGCGTGAACGGATTCTCCGCGTTCGCTCTCTTCATCGGGTCGAACCGGTAGAGCTGCCAATAACCGCACTCGACTGCCAGTTTCTCGTTCTCCTGGGTCTTGCCCATGCCTCTCTTCAGGCCGTGGTTGATGCAGGGAGCGTAGCAGATGATGAGGGACGGTCCGTGATAGCTCTCGGCTTCCTTGATCGCCTTCAGGAACTGGTTCTTGTCGGCGCCCATGGCGACCTGAGCGACGTAGACGTAGCCGTAGCTGGCTGCCATCATGCCCAGATCCTTCTTCTTGGTCTTCTTGCCGCTGGCCGCGAACTTCGCGATGGCAGCAGCCGGCGTTGCCTTGGAGGACTGGCCGCCGGTGTTGGAGTAGACTTCGGTATCGAATACGAGGACGTTGATGTCTTCGCCGGAAGCGAGGACGTGGTCGAGTCCGCCGTAACCGATGTCGTAGGACCAGCCGTCACCGCCGAGGCACCAGACGCTCTTCTTGACCAGGAAGTCTTCCTTGGCCTTGAGTTCCTTCTTGAGCTCCGCAGCCTTGCCGGACAGCTTCGCGGCGTTGACCGCGGCCATCAGCGCTTCGGACTTCTCTCTGGAGGTGGCGCCGTCTTCCATGCCGTCGATCCAGGCAGCAGCAGCTTCCTTGATGGCAGCGCTCTTCGTGGATGCGGCCAGTTCTTCGACGATGTCCTTGACCTTCGCTCTGTTCTGGCGGACGGCCGTAGCCATACCGAGACCGAACTCAGCGTTGTCTTCGAACAGGGAGTTCGCCCAGGACGGACCTCTGCCCTTCTTGTCGGTGGTATAAGGCATGGACGGTGCGGAAGCGCCCCAGATGGAGGAGCAGCCAGTCGCGTTCGCGATCATCATGCGGTCACCGAACAGCTGCGTAACGACCTTGATGTACGGAGTCTCGCCGCAGCCTGCGCATGCGCCGGAGAATTCGAAGTACGGGAAGGCGAACTGGGAACCCTTGACGGAACCTCTGTCCATGACGGCCTTCTCGCCGATCTCCATGCCGAACTCCCAGTTGGAGCTTTCCGCTTCCTGAGAAGCGAACGGTTCCATGGTGAGAGCCTTCTCGCCCTTCTTGCCCGGGCAAATGTCGGCGCAGTTGCCGCAGCCGAGGCAGTCGAGCGGGGAGACCTGCATCCTGTAAGCCATGCCGGCGACTTCCTTGCCGATGGCGGGGATGGTCGCGAAGCTTGCCGGTGCCTTCTTCTTTTCGTCTTCGGTCAGCAGGATCGGACGGATCGTTGCGTGCGGGCAGACGAAGGAGCACTGGTTGCACTGGATGCAGTTTTCAGGATGCCACATGGGCACCTTGACCGCAACGCCGCGCTTCTCGTAAGCAGCGGTGCCGCTGGGGAACGTGCCGTCTTCGATGCCTTCGAAGGTGGAGACGGGCAGCTTGTCGCCCTCCTGGCGGTTCATCGGTACGAGGACCTTTTCGATGAATTCGGGGACCTTCTTGGCCTTTGCGGGCTTGTCGGCTGCGGTCTTCCACGCAGCGGGGACCTTGACCTGATGGAAACCGGTGAGACCGGCGTCCACGGCAGCCCAGTTCATCTTGACGATGTTCTCGCCCTTCTTGCCGTAGGTCTTCTCGATGGACTTCTTCAGATACTTTTCGGCATCTTCCACGGGAATGACCTTCGTGAGCGCGAAGAACGCGGACTGCATGATCATGTTGATCCTGTTGCCCAGACCGATCTTGACGCCCAGGTCGGTAGCGTCGATGGTGTAGAACTTGATGTTGTTCTTGGCGATGTACTGCTTCATGGCAGCGGGCAGGTGCTCTTCGAGCGCCGCGTCGTCCCAGGTGCAGTTCAGCAGGAACGTGCCGCCCTTCTTCAGACCGGCCAGAACGTCGTATGCGTGGACGTAGGATTCGTTGTGGCATGCGACGAAGTCCGCCTCGGTGATGAGGTAGGTGGACTTGATGGGGTTCTTACCGAATCTCAGGTGGGAAACGGTGATGCCGCCGGACTTCTTGGAGTCATAGGAGAAGTAGCCCTGCGCGTACATGTCGGTGTTGTCGCCGATGATCTTGATGGCCTGCTTGTTGGCGCCGACCGTACCGTCG
>JAFZRG010000018.1 GCA_017619985.1 Bacillota bacterium
ATCGTCGAGCCGGACGCGGCGGACTGCATCTATCAGACGTCCAAGGCCAACGACGGCAAGCTTCATCCCGTGGGCGGCGCCCTCTCCACCATCATGGCGGGCCTCGCGTGCGGCGAACCCTGCACCATCGGCTGGGAGATGATCCGCGACCACGCGGACTACGCCGTCTCCATGCCCGACTGGGTCGCGGCGAAGGGCATGCGCGTGCTCGGCAATCCCCTGCCCGGCGACGACAAGGTCATTTCGGGCGAATCCGGGGCTGCCGGCGCGGGCTTCGCAGTGACCCTCCTCAAGTCCAAAGACCTCGCAGCCTTCAAGGAAGAGCTCGGGCTCGACGAAAACTCCGTCATCCTGTGCTTCTCCACCGAAGGCGACACGGATCAGAAGAACTATCGCGACATCGTCTGGGACGGCAAGTATCCCTCGTTTGAATAGGAAAGGAGCGCCAACATGATCGATAAGAAACGTCTCGAACAGGAAATGATCGCATGGAGACACGATATCCATCAGCATCCCGAAGCGGCTTTCGAAGAAGAGCAGACCGCCAAACTGGTCGCGCGTCTGCTGAGAAGGTTCGGCTATGAGGTCGAAGAAAACGTCGGAAAAACAGGCGTCGTCGGCGTTCTGAAGAACGGGGACGGTCCCGTGATCGCTCTGCGCGCCGATATGGACGCCAACAAGATCATCGAAAAGAATACATTTGATTACGCCTCGAAGACCGAACAGCGCATGCACGCCTGCGGCCACGACGGCCATACCGCCACCCTGCTGGGTGCCGCGGAGCTCATCGCGGACGAAATGGCCTTCAAGGGTACGGTCGTTTTGATCTTCCAGCCTGCCGAAGAACCGGGCTGGGGTGCGGACGCCATGATCAAGGACGGCCTGATGGAACGCTACGGCATCCAGGAGATCTACGGACAGCATAACTTTACTTATTGGAAGAAAGGCACCATGCAGATCCCGGTCGGGCCCTGCATGGCGGCGGAAGACGACTTCGTCATTCAGATCCACGGCGTCGGCGGTCACGCGAGCGGTCCGCACGCCACGAAGGATCCGATCGTGATCGGCGCGGAGATCGTCATGGCGCTGCAGACCATCGTGTCCCGCAATGTCAATCCCCTGCGCCCCGCTGTGGTCAGCTGCACCGAGTTCATCACGGACGGCGCGCCGAATGCCATCCCCTCCAACGTCACCATCAAGGGCGACTGCCGCAGCTACGACCCCAAGATCTCTGAACTGATCGAAGAGCGGATGAAGGCGGTCGTCAAATCCGTCTGCGAGATGAATAACGCCGAATGGGAGTTCGAGTATTCCCGCGAGTTCATCGCGACGCTGAATGACAAGACCTGCGCCGAATGGGCTGCCAAGGCGGCGGAAAAAGTCTACGGAAAACAGAACGTCGTCCTCGGCTGTGACCCCGTCATGGGCAGCGAGGACTTCGCCAAATATCAGCAGTTCGTTCCGGGATGCTACTGCTTCACCGGCAACGTGGACGAGACCCACTGCATGCCGAATCACCACGCCTGCTACGACTACAACGACGGGATCCTGCTCCCGGCAGCCGAGTGGTTCGCCGAATTGGTAAAGATGAGGATGGCATAGCGAGAGCCATATAAAAATCAAGACGCATCGTTATTAGGCGATATAACAAAAAGAGGGCTTCCGCCCTCTTTTTTGATGCAAAAATGTGCAGCGCCCTACTCTGCTTTCACCAGGTTCACGAGCACCTCGACCATCTTGTTCATGGCCTGGATCGAGACGAATTCGCGCTCCCCGTGGAAGTTCTCTCCGCCGGTCGAAAGGTTCGGACAAGGCAGCCCGTTCTCGGACAGATGGGATCCGTCCGTGCCTCCGCGGATGGGCTGGATGATGGGGGTCACGCCGGCGTCGGCGAACGCTTTCTTCGCCCGGTCGACGACGTGCATCACCGGCTCGATGTACTGCTTCATGTTGAAGTAGCTGTCCCGGATGTCGAGGTCCAGCGTGCCCTCGCCGTACTTCGTGTTGATGTAGTCCGCGGCAGCGCGCATCACGATCTTCTTCTGTGTGAACTTCTCCATGTCGTGGTCACGGATGATGAAGGCCATGTCCGTCTTCGTCTCCATGCCCTCGATGCCCATCAGGTGGATGAAGCCCTCGTACCCTTCCGTGTGCTCCGGGCGCTGGTCGGCGGGCAGCAGAGAGACGTATTCCATGGCGATGAGCATGGAGTTCTTCATCTTGTTCTTCGCGGAACCGGGATGGACGTTCACCCCGTGTACGGTGACCGCCGCAGACGCCGCGTTGAAGTTTTCATATTCAAGCTCGCCGAGCGTTCCGCCGTCGACCGTATAGGCCCAGTCTGCCCCGAATCCCTTGATATCAAAGCGGTCCGCGCCTCTGCCGATCTCTTCGTCCGGCGTGATGCCGACTGCGATCTTCCCGTGTCTGATCTCCGGATGCGCGATCAGGTGCTCCATTGCCGTGAGGATCTCGGCGATGCCGGCCTTGTCGTCCGCGCCGAGAAGCGTTGTTCCGTCGGTGACGATCAGATCCTGGCCTGCATAGTTCTTCAGGCAGCCGAAGGTCTTTTCGTCGATGGTCACGGTGTCGCTCAGGGCGATATCGCCGCCTTCGTAATGCAGGATGCGCGGCTTGATGTTAGCGCCGCTCGCGCCGTCGGACGTGTCCATGTGGGCGATAAGACCGATGACGGGAAGTCCCTCGCAGCCCGGGCTCGCGGGCAGCTGTCCGTAGACGTAGCCGTCCCCGTCTATCCTTGCATTTTCAAGGCCTATGGCCTCCATCTCCTCCGCGAGAAAGCGGCCGAGTTCCAGCTCTTTCGGCGAGGACGGACAGGTCTCGCTGTCCGCGTCGGACGTGGTCTCAAAAGAGACGTATTTCAAAAACCGTTCTACGATATCCATGTTGGTTCTCCTTGTTCGATGTGATAAGATAATGATACCACAGACAGCAGTTGTTTTAACACGGAGGTTTCGTATGGAATTCAAAACGCTGATAAAAGAGCCTTTCTGCGTCATCGGCAAGGAGATCTTCACCTGGGACGGCGACGGGATGATCCCCAAGCTCTGGGAGATCGTGGACAGGGAATTTCCCGCGATCGAATCGGTCATCCTGAAGGACGAAACGGGCAAACCCCTTGCAAAATGGGGCGCCATGAGCAGCAAGAAGAGAGATTTCTCCATGTGGGAGGAGAACGGATCCGTCGGTCTGTACCTGGCAGGCTACGAAGCCCCGCTGGACGCGGAAGCGCCGAAGGGCTGGACGAAGTGGATCGTCCCCGGATACGAATTCAAGCTGGGCAAGATCGAAGGCGAAGGCTATTTCTACCGCGCGTTCGAAGAGCTGACCCGCATGGGCATGAAGCCCGTCGCAGCGACGGAGAACTGGATCGACCAGGAAACAGGCGAGTTCTACTTCGCATTCCCGGTGAAAAAGCTTTAAAATCGGGCCGGCATCGCCTGAAAATGCTGCCGGCAATAGAAAAGTACCGCGAAAGATTTCTGCGGTACTTTTTGCTTTGAAGTGCCTAAATCAGCGATTAGCGCAAAAATGGCAATATATGGAAATTATTGGAAGGGCGCCCTGCCCTTCTTTTTCTTTTGGTTTTTAGAACCCGTGAGGTTCGCCGATCACGACGGCTTCCATCTCCGTTCCTTCCATCGCGTGCATGTAGATGACCATGGCGTTGCAGATGCGGTCGGG
>JAFZRG010000174.1 GCA_017619985.1 Bacillota bacterium
TGCTGCCGCAGGCGCAGGGACGCGTCCTGCTGGGAACGCTCAGCCGCTCCCTGACCGGCCGCTGCAAAGCGCTGTTCCTGGCGGGGGTCAACGAAGGGATCCTTCCGAAACAGGGCTCCTCCGAAGCCATCCTCAGCCAGAGAGAACTCGAAGAACTGAAGGGGAAAGGCTTTACGCTGGCCAAGACGGACGCTGTCCTGCAGGAAGAGAACGACCTGAGCGTCTACAGCGCCTTTACGCTCCCCGCGGAGCAGCTCACCGTGTGCTGGTGCGTCTCCGACGCCGAAGGCAAGGAACTGAAGCCCTCGCCGCTGGTGCGCCAGCTGCGGGCTATGTTCCCGGATCTGCCCGAGGAAGAGGACGTCGAGAACGCGGACGAGCCCCTGGCCTTCATCCAGGGCAGGAAAGCCGCCGCCGCGCGCCTCGCGTCCGCCATGCGGGAGCCTCTGGCAGAAGGCGGGATGCCGGATGCGCTGTGGCAGGAAGTCTACGATCAGCTCGAAGATACGGACGCCGTCAGGGCGGGTCTGCTGTTCACGAACCGCGAGAAGCCCCTAAGCCCCGCAGAAGCAAAGGCGCTGTTCGCCTATGAAGACTATTCCCTGTCGCCTTCCCGCCTGGAAGGGTTCGCGCACTGCCCGTTCCGTCACTTCGTGAATTACGGCCTCCGCCCGCAGGACCCGGACGATTTCGAGATCTCTCCCCTCGTCCTGGGGACCGCGCATCACGCGTGCCTGCAGAGGATCGCGGAATGGCTGTCGCAGCCGTCCGTCGAGACCGGATCGGCCATCACTGACCCGGCCAGCCGCTGGATGACCGTCACGGAAGAGGAACTGGCGGAGAAGATGCGGCAGTTCGCGGAGGAAGTGCAGGCGGAAGAAAGCGAAGGCGTCATGAACGCCGGGGCAAAAGAATCGTACCAGTCCGGCCGCATCGCGAAAGTCTGTACGCAGTTCGCCTGGATGATGGTGCTGCAGGTGCGCAAAGGCCGCATCGCGGAGATGTCCTTCGAGACCGAATTCAAACGCGGGAAGCAGCTGCCCCCGGTGCGCGTGGACACACCGCTGGGCACGGTCTGGCTGGAAGGCAAGATCGACCGTCTGGACGTTCTCGCGGGCGATGAGGCCCGCTACGCGAAGGTCATCGACTACAAATCCGGACAGAACCGGTTCGACCCGAAGCTGGCGGAGAACGGCCTGATGCTGCAGCTGGGCATTTATCTGGAGGCCGCGCTGGGCAGGGGCGATGTAAAGCCGGCAGGTGTCTTCTACTATCAGATCGCCGAGCCTGAGATGGCCTCAGAGGCCGATAATCTCGCTTCTGACGGGCTTGCTGAGGATGTGTGGGCAAAGATGCAGTCCGCGTACAGGATGAACGGTTATTTCGTCGATTCGCCGGATATCGTCCGCGCGATCGACGGTGAAGTCGGGCCGGGAGAAAGCTCGCAGGTGTTCAACTATACGCTGAAGAAGGACGGAACGCCGGACAGCCGCAGCGGCGGTGCGACGCCGGAAGATTTCGAAGCCTTCCGCACAGCGTTCCGCAGGACGCTCGCAGATCTGTGCACCCGGCTGATGCAGGGCGATACGGACATCGCGCCGCGCAAGCTCAGAAAAGGCACTGCGTGCACGTACTGCGATTTCCGGAGCATCTGCGCGTTCGATACCGCATTCGAGGGAAACCGGTATCATTAGGAGACCAAGTATGAAAGAGTTTTTACTGGGCATCGACCTGGGCGGCAGCGTCACGAAAGTATGCCTGTTCGACCGGAAAGGCCACGAATGCGGATCCGCTTCCGCAGCTGCGGACAATCTCGTCCCGGCGCCTGACCGCGTCGAGCGGGACACGGAAGCGCTCTGGCAGACGGTCTGTTCGCTGATCCGCCGCGCGATCGATGCTGCCGGCGTACCTGCCGCTGACATCGCCGCGATCGGCCTGACCGGCTACGGCAACGGCATCTGCCTCGTCGATGAAAGCGGGACCGCTGTGGGGCCCGCGATCGTGTCGTCCGACGACAGGGGAACGGACATCGTTGCGGAAATGCGTGCCTCGGGCCAGGAGAAAAAGATCTATGAACTGACCCACCAGCGGCTGTGGTCCGCTCAGACCGGCACCCTGCTCGTCTGGCTGGCGAGGTTCGAGCCCGGACGGCTGAAGCAGACCCGCTGGTTCCTGGGCATCAAGGACTATATCCGCATGAAACTGGGCGGCAAAGCTTTCTGCGAGATCACGGAGGCGTCCTCGACCGGCCTCATGGATCTGCAGACGCGCGCGTTCGACCCGCAGATCTTCTCCCTGCTCGGCATCGAAGAGTATTTCCGCCTCGCTCCGCCCGTGCTGGACTGCTGCGAGGCAGGCGGCGCGGTCATCGCGGAAGCGGCGGCTCTGACGGGACTGGCCGAAGGCACGCCCATCGGCGGCGCCATCTTCGACGTGGACAGCAGCATGCTCGCCAGCGGCATCCTGGACGGAGAGACGCTGTGCATGATCGCCGGCACCTGGTCCATCAACGAATACCTGGCGGAAAAGCCGCCCCACGGCTACGGAGAGAGCACGAATTCCCTCTCGCTGGCCTTCCTGAAAGACCGTTATCTGATCGAAGAATCCACGCCTACGTCCGCGAGCAACCTCGACTGGTTCCTGGCGAAACTGTTGAAGCAGGACGGCCGGGACGAGCGCGACGACGCGCTGTACGCTCAGGTCGCCGGAGCCTTGGAAAACACGTCGCCGGAGGATACCAACGTCGTCTTCGTCCCCTATCTCTACGCTTCGGCCACGCATCCGGACGCGAAGGGCTGCTTCCTGAATCTTTCGGGCTACACTTCGAAAGAGCACATGCTCCGGGCCGTCTGCGAAGGCGTCGTCTTCTCCTCGGTGTTCAA
>JAFZRG010000175.1 GCA_017619985.1 Bacillota bacterium
AAGTGGTTCGACGTGAACGGAAATACGGTCCTGGAGCTGAACGGAAACAAACTGACCGTTACCACGGGAAGCTGGTCGGAAAAGTATACCGTCCACTACGAAAAGGGCGACTATTACAGTTACATCAACAGCAGCAAGGATTACGAGTTCGGCATCATGTCCAAGCTGGAGATCCGCGACGACGGCACCCTGTCCGCCTATGAGCAGATCCTGGACGGAGAGGGTCACGACTATCATTTCGTGCGCGAAGAACAGCTGGCTGCGGAACAGGCGATCCGCGACGAATCTAAGGACATGCCCAAGACGATCGAATCCCGCGAGATCGAGAGGTTCTCTCTGTCGCTTCGCATCGACAGCGTCTATTATGACATCGACGAGGACTGGCCGCATGGCAGTTTCTCCTGGGAACTGACCCGCAACGGCGACGGAACGTATAAGAATACCGTAGATATCATGGGACCCTCCTATATCGCGCTCCGCTATGAAGGAACGGCGGACGAGGCCTATGCGGAAGGCCTGGCGGACCGTATCGTGGAGCTGGATCTGCCTGCCCTGAACGGCTACTATATGACGAATAACGTGCAGAAGCACAGTTATTATCTTTCCGTGAAATACACGTCCGGAGAAAAACTCGTGATCGGCGCGAGCGGCGATGCGGCGGATACCTGCCCGTTCGACGTGAACGCGCTGATGGAGTACGTGAAGGATCTCGCCCTGACAGAAGGCACGGGCGGTTACTGATCGCTTAAGATCGAGGTGATATTTTGCATAAGGAATTCTTAATGGGCAACGAAGCCATCGCCATGGGCGCGATCGCAGCGGGCGTCGGCCTGGTCTGCGGCTATCCCGGCACGCCTTCGACGGAGGTGCTCGAGACTGTCGCGAAGCACAGGCCCGAAGACTGCTACGTCGAGTGGTCCATCAACGAAAAGACGGCCATGGAAGTCGCCGCCGGCGCTGCCTATGCGGGCACGCGCGTGCTGGTGACCATGAAGCAGATGGGTCTGAATGTAGCGTCCGACCCCCTGATGTGCGTGGAGTACGTCGGGGTGAAGGGCGGCATGGTGGTGCTTGTGGCGGATGACCCGGGTCCCATCAGTTCGCAGACCGAACAGGACACGCGCACGTTCGCGCGCTTCTCTAAGGTCCCGTGCTTCGATCCGTCCACGGCGCAGGAAGCCTATGACATGGTGCAGGAAGCGTTCGAACTCTCTGAAAAATACGGCACGCCGGTGTTCGTGCGGCCGACGACGAGAGTGTCGCACGGCTACGCGGACATCGAGGTAAAAGACCCGGAAGAATATACGAAACACACGCCGGAAGGCTTTATCAAAGACACGAAGAAGTGGGTCATCTTCCCGCGGGCTTCGTTCCTGAACCACCAGCGCATCGAAAAGAGAAATCAAGAACTGACGAAGGAACTGTCCGCAAGCCCCTTCAACCGCATCGAGCCGGAATCGGAATCGACAGTCGGATGCGGCTTTGGGATCGCCTGCGGCGGCATCAGCTATACCTACGCCATGGAGGCGCGAAAGGAACTCGGCGATGTAAAGCTCCTGAAAGTCGGCACGCCGTTCCCGTTCCCCGAGGAACTGGCGCTCGATTTTCTGGAAGGTCTGGATCAAGTGCTGTGCATCGAGGAACTGGACCCCGTCATCGAACGGGAACTGACGTATATCTGCAATAAGTACGGCATGAACGTGTGGATCCGCGGCAAAGTGGAAGGCTATACGCCCAATGCCGGTGAGAATACGGTCGACAGTGTCAAAAAGGTGATGGCGAGGTTTCTGGGCAAAGACCTGAAGACTCCTGTTGCGCCGCAGCTGCCGCCGCTTCCCGTGCGTCCGCCCGTGCTGTGCGCGGGATGCCCGCACCGGGCGTCGTTCTACGCGGTCAAGAAGGCGATGGCAGGCAAAAAGACCCTCTATTGCGGCGATATCGGCTGCTATACGCTGGGCAACGCGATGCCGCTCGACATGGTGGACACCTGCCTGTGCATGGGAGCCGGACTGGGCATCGCGCAGGGCGTGTTCCATACCGAACCCGATACGAACTGCTTCGCCTTCGTGGGCGATTCCACGTTCTTCGCTTCGGCGATCCCATCCGTCATCAACGGGTTGTTCAACCAGGCGGACTTTACGCTGGTCGTCCTCGACAATTCGACGACGGCCATGACCGGCCATCAGCCGCACCCCGGCACGGGGCGCACCATGATGGGAAAAACAGTGCCTGCGGTCAGCATCGAAGGAGTTCTGAAAGGCGTCGGCCTGACCTGCGTCGAGACCGTCGACCCGCTCGATCACGAGGCGGCAGTCGCCTGCGTAAAGAGAGTCGCGGCGGAGAAAGGCGTCAAGGCCATCATTTTCCGCTCGCCCTGCATCGCGGTCAGCAAGCCCTCGGGCAAGTGCGCAGTGGACGCGGACGCCTGCATCGGCTGCCGTACCTGCATCGACGAGATCGGCTGCCCGGCGCTGTTCTTCGCGGACGACAGGGCGGTGATCGACGAGGCGCAGTGCACCGGCTGCGGCCTGTGCAGCCAGATCTGCCCGGTCTGCGCCATCGCTCCGGCAGGAAAGGAGGCGCGCCATGAATAAGAACATCATCCTGTGCGGCGTAGGGGGCCAGGGAACCGTGCTCGCGTCCCGCCTCATCTCCGCGGCTGCCATGAAGGAAGGCCTTCCCGTGCAGAGTGCCGAAACGATCGGCATGGCCCAGCGCGGCGGCAGCGTGTTCTCTCACATCCGCATCGGCGAAGGGGTGAACACGCCCATGATCGGCCTCGGACAGGCGGACCTCGTCCTCGGCTTCGAGCTCGGAGAGACCGTGCGCCAGCTGCCGTATCTGAAAGAGGGCGGCAAGGTGATCGCGGCGGACCGCGCCGTGATGCCCGTTACAGCGAGCCTTGCCGGCGGCTACGATCCGTCCGTCATGAAAGAGTATCTTACCGCCAACGTCCCCGACCTCACCATCGTGGAAGTGGAAGAAGCATTCAAGGAACTCGGTTCCTCCAAAGTGCTGAATCTGCTGCTGTTAGGAAGTGCTCTGCATACAGGCAGTTTAGGCTTAAGTAAACAAAGTGTTTTAAGTGCAATTCAAGAAAACGTACCACCCAAATTCCTGGATCTGAACCTAAAGGCAGTACAATTCTATAAATAATAATTCTTTGAATCTTTTGCGTTGTCCGAAGGGGTGACGCGAGGGAAGGGGCCCCGCCCCGAGCGATAGCGAGGGGATGGGGAAGGGTGCCCTGCGGCAGGACCCCGAAGGGCAACACCCAAAGCATCATAGAAAGGACACACCATGCAGATCTCCAAAACACAGATCGAACTCGTCAACAAACAGATCGAGGCCCTCGTCTCCGCCGGCAGCTTCTACGGTAAGAAACTCGCCGAAGCAGGCGCCGGCCGCATCGAGACCCCCGAAGACTTCGAAGCGCTGCCGTTCTCCGAAAAGGCGGACCTGCGCGAAGCCTATCCTCTCGGTCTCATGACCGCCCCCGAGGACAAGATCGTCCGTATCCATTCGTCCTCCGGCACGACCGGTCTTCCCGTCATCATCCCGTATACCGCCAAGGACGTGGACGACTGGGGCGAGATGTTCAAGCGCTGCTACGAATTTGCGGGGATCACCGAAAAGGACCGCATCCAGATCACGCCGGGCTACGGCCTGTGGACCGCCGGCATCGGCTTCCAGAACGGCGCGGAGAAGCTCGGCGCCATGGTCATTCCCATGGGTCCCGGCAACACCGAAAAGCAGCTTAAGATGATGGTGGACATGGGCTCGACCGTGCTCTGCGCCACGTCGTCTTACGCGCTGCTGCTCGCCGAAGAGATCGAAAAGCGCGGCATCGGCGATCAGATCAAGCTGAAAAAGGGCGTCATCGGCTCCGAACGCTGGGGCGAAAAGACGAGAAAACGCATCGCGGGCATCCTCGGCATTGAACTGTACGATATCTACGGCCTCACGGAGATCTACGGCCCGGGCATCGGCATCAACTGCAAGTACGACACCGGTATGCACTACTGGGACGACTATCTCTATATCGAGATCATCGACCCCGTCACGCTCAAGCCCGTATCGGACGGCGAGATGGGCGAAGTGGTCATCACGACGCTCGTCAAGGAAGGTGCGCCGCTCATCCGCTACCGCACGCACGACCTGTCCCGGATCATCCCGGGCGAATGCCCGTGCGGCAGTAAGTTCCCGCGTTTGGACACCATCATGGGACGCAGCGACGACATGATCAAGATCAAGGGCGTCAACGTGTTCCCGAGCCAGATCGAGGAGATCCTGGCCTCGTTCCCGGAAGTCTCGAGCGAATACCAGATCCGCATCTCGCACCTCGACGGCAAGGACACGATGCGCCTTTACGTCGAGACGAACGGCCACGTGGACTTCCTGGATCTCGCGGACCGCATCGCGACGACCGTCAAGAGCCGCATCGGCTTTACGCCGCTGGTCAAGGTCGTGGAGATCGGCCTGCTTCCCAGAAGCGAAAAGAAGACGAAGCGCGTCATCGACGAACGCTACGAATAGAACACAAAAGGGGAAAAGGAATGAAGAGAAAAATGACCAGGGCCATCACGGCGGTATTGCTGGCGGTCTGCCTGATCGCAGGCTCCGCCGCGCCTGCGTTCGCCTCCGGTTTCGAAGGGTATGAACCGTTGGCACATCCGGATCTGACAGCCGGAGACCTGCAGTATACCGGATGGGAGAGCAACTCGTTCGACGCGATGCTGAAGCAGCTGGAAGCGATGGACGCGTCCGTGCCCGACAGCGAGTTTTTAAGCGTTTATGAAAATATCCTGTTCGAATACGACGAACTATACGACCAGTACGTGCTGGCGGACGCGGCGTATTACGCGGACGTGAACGACGAAAAAGCCGCCGCGGATTCGGACGAGATGTTCGAAAAGCGCACCGAAGCCGAAGACGCGTTCTTTCTGACCATGCAGCGCGTCCTGCACGGTCCGAAAGGCAAACTGCTCCGCTCGCAGCTCGATGACCTGTGGATCGACTGGATCGAGACGTATGTCGAGGAATCCGACGAGCTGGAGGCACTGTACATCGAAGAGAACCGGCTGGTGCAGGAGTATTATTCCGGGATCGCGGAAGCGGAGGAGAACGCGGGCAGCGACGAAGAGTACTACAAGATGATCAACGATCTGTGCGGTCCCGTCTTCATGGAACTCGTACAGGTGCGCGACGGCATCGCGAAGTGGAACGGTTACGACAATTATTACGAGTACGCGTTCGACAGCTACGGCCGCGACTATGACCGGGAGGATATCGAGACGCTGTCTGAGATTGCGAAGGACGAGATCGTCCCGCTGTTTAACGAGATCTTCGATACCTGGTGGGAACTGCCGTATCCGGAACACGTTGAAGACTTTTACGACGAGCAGGAGATCCTTGAGCGTCTCGGAGATTTCATCGGCAGCATCCATCCGGATCTGTTCGAAGCGTACTGGTATCTGCTGGAAAACAGGACGTACGATATCGAATGGTCCGAGAAGAAGGCGTCCACGGGCTACACGGACAATCTGCCCGGCTACCGTGCGGCGTTCATTTTCAATTCGCCGTACGACAATTACCAGGATTATTCCGATCTGGTCCACGAATTCGGTCACTATAACGCGGCATATCACGATCCGACGCCCGCGATCTACATGACGTCCGTCCTGGACGTCGCGGAGATCCATTCCCAGGCGCTGGAGCTGCTCATCACGAATTTCGCGGACGAACTTTACGGCGAGGACGCGCCGTTCATGACCCTGGACGTCATCTTCCGCATGCTGAATTCCGTTCTGTCCGGCTGCATGTACGACGAGTTCCAGAAGACCGTCTACGAGAATCCGGACATGACCCTCGAAGAGATCGACGATCTGGCGGAAGAACTGTGCTTCGCCTACGCCATGGACGGCAGCGGCGCGGAGCGGTACGACTGGATCGACGTGTCCCATAACTTCGATATGCCTTGCTATTACGTCTCCTACGCGACGTCCGCCGTCTCCGCGCTGGATATCTGGCGCAAGTCGCTGGACGGCTGGGAAGGCGCCGTGGACCGCTATATGCAGGTGACCGCGCTGCCCAGCGATACGGGCTACATGGAAGCGGTCAGGACCTGCGGTCTGATGGATTTCACGGATCACAAAGCCGTTACGAGGCTGATCAACGATATCCGTTACTATTACGATACGCATTACGTCGACGATACCTATACCGGTCCCGGGAATGAACCGAAGATCCAGCTTCCGGATCTCTCCGGCAAAGCAGACAAAGCGAAGGAGATCGCGCAGAACCTGCTGAAGGCATTGCTGGTCGTGGCAGGCGCTGCGACCGTCCTCGCCATCGCGCTCATCGCGGTGCTGTGGAAGAAGCATAAGGGTGAGGAGATCACGAACCAGACGCCGCCGAATCCGGGGTATACCGAAGACACCAGCGAAACGTCGAGCATCTATCAGGAGCGTGACGGCGAATGAGTGAAACGCTGAGATACAGCCGCGAATATCATCCCGGTGACACGGTCGTGGAAGTCGGGGACGTAAAAATCGGAAAAGGCCATTTCGCGGTCATCGCGGGACCGTGCTCCGTCGAGACGGAAGAGCAGATCGTCGCAGTCGCGAAGGCTGTGAAGGCTTCCGGCGCCAGTTTGCTGCGCGGCGGCGCGTTCAAGCCCAGGACTTCTCCGTATGATTTCCAGGGCCTGAAAGGTGAAGGTCTGCGCCTGCTGGAGATCGCGAAGGCCGAGACGGGTCTGCCGCTCGTTTCCGAGTGCGTGAGCGCAGCTGACCTGCCGCTGTTCGAAAACGTGGACGTCATTCAGATCGGAGCGCGCAGCATGCAGAATTACGAACTGTTGAAGGCCGTCGCTCAATTGGACAAGCCCGTCCTGCTGAAGCGCGGCGTGGTCAATACGCTGGAAGAGCTGCTGATGAGCGCCGAATACATCCTGGCGGGCGGCAACGAAAACGTGATCCTCTGCGA
>JAFZRG010000019.1 GCA_017619985.1 Bacillota bacterium
CGAAGAAGGGCTTCCGTCCGTTCGCGTGCCTGCTTTTGGGCCCCATCTTCGCGCTGTTCGAGATCCTTCTGTCCGTCCTGACCGGTTCCGGATTCCTTCATGTCGGCGTGCTGCACGCGCTTGCGCTGGGCCTCATCCTCGGCGCGGTCTGCGGCCTGCTGAAGGATAAGGTGTCCTTTGTTCTGGAGGCCGTCATTCTGGAAGCCGTCACGATCGCGTTCCTCGTGGAATACTTCTGCTACAACTCCTACCGCGTCTTCATGAGCATGAACGACATCAAGACCGGAGCGGGCGACGTCGTGACCGGTTTCGGCGGCGTCGTCGTAGGCCTGATCCTCAGAGGCATCCCCATCATCCTGCTGTTCCATGTTCCTCTGGCCCTCATGATCTGGAAGCGCAGGTCCCTGGGCTTCCGCAAGCCTTTCTCTCTGCGTCCCGCGGGCGTCCAGGCCGCGGCAGGGATCATCCTGCTGATCGCAGGTTCCGTCTTCGCCGGTATCGGCGGGCACGAAGGCAACTTCGGCTCCGATGTGCAGACGAAGGGCCTGATCTACGCTGCCGGCAAGGACATGCGCGGCGGCTACGAGATGGATCTCGAAGCCGCGCTGGAGCAGGCGGACGTCGTCAAGGCGTCCATGGGCAGCGGCTCGTCCTCGGGTCCGTCGTTCTTCGGCCTCAACAAGCTGAACGTGGACCTCGACGCGCTTATCGCAAGCACGAGCGGCAGCATACAGAAAGCGCACCAGTACGTGGCGCAGCAGAAGCCTTCCCCGAAAAACGAATACACGGGCCTGTTCGAAGGAAAGAACCTGATCTTCATCACCGGCGAAGCGTTCTCCGCGGAAGTCATCGACGAAGAACTGACGCCGACGCTGTACCGCATGGCCACGAAGGGCATCCAGTTCACGGATTACTATCAGCCGGCCTGGGGCGGCAGCACGTCCACCGGCGAATTTTCCAACATGATGGGCATCGTGCCCATGGACGGGGTCAACTCCATCCACGACACGGTAGGCAAGGACAACTCCATCAACATTTTCCACAAACTGCGCTCGCTCGGTTACTTCAGCGAGTGCTACCACAACGGTCTCTACGATTACTACGGCCGCAACAAGACCCATCTGGGCCTGGGCTTCGATGAGTACATCGCAAAAGGTCACGGCATGGACGAGTATCTGCTGGGCGTATGGCCGGATTCCGACCTGGAGATGATGAAGTACACGATGACCCGCTACATGGACCACCAGCCGTTCAGCGTGTATTACATGTCCATCAGCGGTCACTGCAATTACGCATGGACCGCGAACGCCATGTCGAAGAAGAACCGCGACGCGGTGGCGGACCTGCCGTATTCCGAACACGTGAAGGGCTATCTGGCCGCGAATCTCGAGCTGGAATACGCGATGGAATATACGCTCAAGACGCTCGAAGAAGCCGGCGTGCTGAACGACACCGTCATCGTGATCGGCACGGATCACTATCCCTACGGTCTGGAGAAGAGCTCGGCCTGGGGCACGGACCGCGACTATCTGCAGGAACTGTACGGCTTCGCCTACCAGACGCCGAAGGAAAGGGACCACAGCCGCCTGATCATCTGGAGCGGCTGCCTCGAAGAGATGGACCCCATCGAGGTCAGTTTCCCGACGTACAGCCTGGACATCCAGCCCACGCTGTGCAACCTGTTCGGCGTGGACTACGATTCGCGCCTGTTCGTCGGCCAGGACGTGTTCTCCGAGGAAGAGCCCCTGGTGCTGTGGACGAACGGCTCGTTCCTGACGGACAAGGGCTATTACAACGGCGGCAAGTGGACGGACGCGGACCCGTCACAGCCCGCCAGCCAGGAATACATCAACGCCATGCGGACGAAAGTGCAGGGCAAGCTGAGCTATTCGAAGCTCGTGCTCAGCACCGATTATTTCAAGTCGTTCAACAGCGGTGTAAAGAAGAGCGAATAAGCAGAAATCATTGAGTTTCGTTCTATACAAGCTCAATTAAAAAGAATATACTATAATTTAGTTTTTTCGATTTTTTAAAGAACGTTTGAGGGGTGGCGTCTAAAGAGGCTCGTCGAGGACGGAGCGATCGCCGCGACTCCCAAGTTGGTTGCCGTCGCGGATGAGCGCAGGACGAAGATGAGGATGCGTTAGACGACAGGACCCCGAAAACGTCCACAAAACGTCAATAAATCAAGTTTTACATACGAAAGGAGTAACTGTTTATGAGCACAAAGTACGTGTACATGTTCTCGGAAGGCAACGCCAAGATGCGCAACCTCCTGGGCGGCAAGGGTGCCAACCTGGCTGAGATGAGCAACATCGGCCTGCCCGTCCCGCAGGGCTTCACCATCACCACGGAGGCCTGCACCCGTTATTACGAAGACGGCAAGAAGATCGACGACGCCATCAAGGCAGAGATCATGGAGTACATCGTGAAGATGGAAGAGGTCAACGGCAAGAAGTTCGGCGACAAGGAGAACCCGCTCCTCGTTTCCGTCCGCAGCGGCGCCAGAGCGTCCATGCCGGGCATGATGGACACCATCCTCAACCTGGGCCTGAACGAGCAGGTCGTGCGCACGATCGCCGAAAAGTCCGGCAACCCCAGATGGGCCTGGGACTGCTACAGAAGATTCATCCAGATGTTCTCCGACGTCGTCATGGAAGTCGGCAAGAAGTACTTCGAGGAACTCATCGACAAGATGAAGGCCGCCAAGGGCATCACCTATGACGTCGAACTCACCGCGGAAGACCTGGAGACGCTCGCCAACCAGTTCAAGGAAGCATACAAGAGCAAGATCGGCGCGGACTTCCCCGACGATCCGAAGGAACAGCTGTTCGCGGCCATCGAAGCCGTGTTCCGCAGCTGGGACAACCCCAGAGCCAACGTCTACAGACGCGACAACGACATCCCCTACAGCTGGGGCACAGCCGTCAACGTCATGCCGATGGTCTTCGGCAACATGGGCGACGATTCCGGCACGGGCGTAGCCTTCACGCGTGACCCGGCCACGGGCGAAAAGAAGCTCATGGGCGAATTCCTCGTGAACGCGCAGGGCGAAGACGTCGTCGCAGGCGTCCGCACCCCGATGCCCATCGCGCAGATGGCCGAGAAGTTCCCCGAAGCCTACGACGAATTCGTCAAGGTCTGCGGCATTCTGGAAGATCACTACAGAGACATGCAGGACATGGAGTTCACGGTCGAGAACCGCAAACTCTACATGCTGCAGTGCAGAAACGGCAAGAGAACGGCCCAGGCCGCTCTGAAGATCGCGTGCGACCTCGTGGACGAAGGCATGATCGACGAGAAACAGGCC